>JACONG010000014.1 GCA_014323865.1 Rhodospirillales bacterium
TCCCCGACCTCGCGACCCAGCGTCGGATTGCCGGGTTTCTGGACCGGGAGACCGCAAGGCTGGACCTTCTGATGGCGAAGATCGACGCTTCCATCGACCTTCTCAGGGAACGTCGCGCCGCCCTGATCACCGCCGCAGTCACGGGGCAGATCGACGTGCCGACCTCTGCCAAATCCGACACCCCCGGCACCCCCGACCACCCCCCGACGGACCCCCCGACGGACACCATGAACGCCCCTCAGGAGGAGACGAGCGCATGACGGAGAAACCCCACACCACCGCCGACATTCATCGCGAGGCGGTCTTCGAGGAACATATCGTCGCCCGCCTGACCGCCGATCAGGGATATATCGAACGCGCTCCGTCCCATTATGACGTCGCCCGTGCCCTCGATACCGGCTTGCTGTTTCGCTTTCTGAAGGCCACGCAACCCGACGCATGGAAGGCGCTGGAAGCGCACTATCCCGCGCAGGCAGAGGCCGAGGTTCTGAAACGTCTCGAAAAGGCGTGGAAGCGGAATCCGACCCATGTCGTGCTGCGCGAGGGCCTCAGACTGGTGCCGAATATCGAGCTCGGGCTCTGCTTCTTCAAACCCGCGTCGAACCTGAACCCCGACCTGACCCGTCGCTACGAGGCGAACATCCTCTCCGTCATGCGGCAGGTGAGCTATTCGGCGAGGAACGGGAACACCATCGATCTCGTGATCTTCGTCAACGGCATTCCGGTTGCCACCCTCGAAGTGAAGAACCTGCTGACGAACCAGAACGTCAGTCACGCCGAGAAGCAGTATCGGGAAGACCGCTCCCCCGCCGGCGAACCGCTGCTGACCTTCAAACGCGGTGCCATCGCACATTTTGCGGTGGATCAGGACAACCTGTCCGTGACAACCCGTCTGAGAAACGGCAAGACGCGCTTCCTGCCCTTCAACCGCGGGCGCGATGGCGGGGCCGGAAACCCCGATATCCCCGGCGAGAACCGGGTTGCCTGGCTCTACAGCGATCCGCCCGACGGCAAGGCGGTCTTCTCGCGCGATGTGCTGCTCGACCTGATCGGGCGCTTCGTTCGCCTCGAACGCCCGGACGGAAAAGACGGAAATGAGGCGCTGATCTTCCCCCGCTTCCAGCAGCTCGACGCCGTGCGCAAGGTTCTCGCCGACGCCCGATCAAGGGGCGCAGGACAAAACTACCTGATCCAGCACAGTGCCGGCTCCGGCAAGTCCGCCACCATCGCCTGGATCGCCCACGGCATCGTCAACCTGCACGACACGGACGACCGACCGCGCTTCGATACAGCAATCGTCGTGACCGATCGCCTGGTTCTGGACCGGCAGTTGCAGAACACCATCGGCGGCTTCGCCCGGACAGAAGGCGTGGTCAGGAAGATCGACGGCACATCCCGCGATCTGAAAGCGGCGATCCTTGAGGGCGCGCGGATCATCGTCACGACGATCCAGAAGTTCGGCACCGAACACCTCGCCACCGTCTCGGGCCAGTCCGACAGGAACTTCGCGGTCATTATCGACGAGGCCCATTCCTCGCAATCGGGCAAGGCGGCACAGGCCATGAGCGGCGCGCTGACCCGCCAGACAACCGGTTCCGCCACCGATTCCGCCACCGGTTCCGCCACCGATTCCGAGCATATCGAGGATATCGTTCTGGCCTTCCAGAAGGCGCGGGGACCGCAGAAGAACATCTCCTTCCTCGCCTTCACCGCAACACCCCGCAACGTCACACTGGAACGCTTCGGCCACCCCGGTTCCGACGGCAAACCCCACCCCTTCCACCTCTATTCCATGCGTCAGGCAATCGAGGAAGGCTTCATTCTGGACGTGCTCCGGAACTACACGACCTATGAGGCCTATTACCGGCTCGAAAAGACCATCGAGGACGATCCGGAGTTTCGCGGACGCAAGGCCGGGGCCCGTGTCGCCCGTTATGCCTCGCTGCACCCGACCGCCATCGAACGGAAGGTCGAGGTGATCGTCGAACACTTCCGTCGCCACGTCGCCGGGGAACTCGACGGTCAGGCAAAGGCGATGATCGTGACCCGGTCTCGCGAACACGCCCTGCGCTACTGGCAAGGCCTGAACCGATACATCGCGGATAGGGAATACACCGACATCAGGGCCCTGGTCGCCTTCTCCGGCGATCTCGACGTCGACGGCCACACATGGACCGAGGCGAGCGCGAACGGCTTCGCCGCGACCGAACTGCCCCGCAGGTTCGACAGCGCGGAATACCAAATCCTTGTCGTCGCCGAGAAATACCAGACCGGGTTCGACCAGCCGAAACTCGTCGCCATGTATGTCGACAAGGAACTCGCAGGCCTCCATGCGGTGCAGACACTCTCCCGCCTGAACCGCACCCGGCCGGGCAAGCAGAACACCTTCGTTCTCGACTTCTGCAACACGACCGAAGACATCAGGGAGGCCTTCGCGCCCTTCTTCGAGGCCACGGAGCTTGAGGACCGCACCGACCCCAACCAGCTCTACGACCTCGAACAGCGCATTCACCATGCAACCTACATCGACAGGCGCGAGGTTGAACGCTTCGCCGACCGTTTCTTCTCCGGCAACCTCACCGAAGCGGATCGCCCGCCCCTCGAAGGCATCGTCCGCCTCGCGCGGGAGAGGTTCGTTCTTGACGAGGACGAGGCACAACAGGAAGAGTTCCGCCAGCTCTTGAGGAGTTTCCAGCGCTTCTATGCCTTCATCGCCCAGGTCGTCACGCTGAACGATTCGTCGCTGGAAAAACTTTTTGTCTATACATCCTGGCTCTCGCGCCTGCTGCCGTCCCGCAATATCCCTGCCGATATCTCTGTCACCGACGACATGCTGTCCCTCTCCGCCTTCAGACTGGAAGCGAAGGACGAGGGCGATGCCTCGCTGAACCCCGGCGAAACCGCAACCCTGCAACCCATCGGCAAGTTCGGTGCCAACCCTCCCACAGAGGAGGAGAAAAGATCGCTCTCGGAGATCGTCGAGGCCTTCAACGAACGTTATGGCACCAGCATTGGCGAAGAGGATTTTCTGGTGGTTTATCAGGTGGCGGACAGGACAAACGACGCCGAAATGAGGCAGATGATCGACAGGAACCCCGCCGATGTCGTGGAAAGCTTCTGGAACAGGGCCATGCGGAACAACCTGATCCAGACGATTATGCGGAACAACGAGCTCAACAATGCCCTGATGAGCGATGACGACCTCATGGCAAAGGTGATCGCCCATTCGTTCCAGCGCGCCCTGCGCCAGGCCAGGGACGTCCGGCCCAATCCGGCCCAATCCGGCCCAATCCGGCTGAATACCAATAAAAAACCCTGTAACCCGCAAAGAACGCATCATGGCACGCATTGCCGTCGGCGGCTTTCAGCACGAAACCAACACCTTCGCCTCGACCGAAGCCACCTTCGCCGATTTCGCCACCCACGACGCCTGGCCCGCCCTCACCCGCGGCCCCGCCCTCTTCGAAGCCGTCTCCGGCCTCAACCTCGGGTTGGAAGGGTTCATCCAGGCGGCCCTTGCCGACGGCCACGACCTGGTGCCCCTGCTGTGGGCCTCGGCAGAACCCTCTTCCTTCGTCACCGGGGATGCCTTCGAGCGCATCACCGGCATGATGGCCGAGGACCTCCGGGCGAAGGGTCCGTTCGATGCCGTGTTTCTCGATCTGCATGGTGCCATGGTCGCGCAGCACTGCCAGGACGGCGAGGGCGAAACCCTCGGGCGCGTCCGAAAGATCGTCGGCCACGGCATACCGGTGGTGAACACGCTGGACCTGCACGCCAACATCACCGAACGCATGGTCGCCATGTCGTCGGCAATGACGATCTGTCGCACCTATCCCCATATCGACATGGAGGCCACGGGCGAGCGTTGTTATCGGCTTCTGATGCGCCTTGCTTGCGGCGAAACCCTGCACAAGGGCTTCGCCAGGGCGCCGTTTCTGGTTCCGCTCTCCGCCCAATGGACCGATGCCCGGCCCAACCGGGGCTTCTATGACCGCATAGCGAACCAGGAGCGGGAAGGGCTTGCGAGCAGCGACCTGGCACTTGCCTTCCCGCTGGCCGACATTCCGGAGTGTGGGCCTGCCGCCGTGGCCTACGATCCCGATCCCGAACGCGCGCGCGCGGCGGCGGGCGCGATCGGTGAGGCGTTCTGCGCCGCCGAGGGAGACTTCCGCAACACGCTGCTGACGCCCGACGACGCGGTGCGGCAGGCCATGGCGGAGCCGCGCGGGCCCGTTGTTCTGGCTGACGTCCAGGACAATCCCGGTGCCGGTGCCCGATCCGACACCGTCGGCGTGCTGGAGGCGCTGGTGCGCAACCATGCCGAACGGGCTGCGCTCGGCCTGCTGTGGGATCCGGACGTGGCGCGCGAAGCCCATGCGCAGGGTGAGGGGGCCGCGTTCGACGCCCTGCTGGGCGGCAAGTCCGGCCGGCCCGGCCAGACACCCTTCCCAGCCCGCTTCCATGTCGAACGCCTCGGCAACGGCGTGTTCGCTTGCACAGGCGAGATGTATCGGGGCACCGTGACCGACCTCGGGCCGCTGGCACTGCTCTCGGTCGCGGACGCCGATTGCGATGTCAGGGTGGTTGTCTCAAGCCGTCGGTTCCAGAACCTCGACCGGGCCTGTTTCCGTCACATCGGTGTTGAACCCGCCGAACAGCACATCCTCGTCGTCAAGAGCACGGTGCATTTCCGCGCCGACTACGATCCCATTGCCGCGCGCACGATTCTGGTCGAGGCTCCGGGCGAGAACGCCTGTCGCCTGGTTGGGCTCGACTACCGCAATCTGCGTGAGGGCGTAAGGCTTGAGCCCTTGGGCCCGGAACACCGGCACCCCTCGGGCAGGAAGCCATGAGCAGGCGGGAGAATCTGACATCGCAAGCCGCTGCCGTGGTCCGGTGGCATCCTCGTGACACGGCCCGCCGTCGCCATTCCCGCCGCCCCCGCACTCTCGGCGCTGGCCCCCACCGGAACCCGGTCTTGCGGAACCCGGCGTCAACCCGCTGCCCCATACTGATGACCCTTACTGATGACCCGGACTGACTATTCCGCCGCCTCGCTCCCGGCGGCTTCGTCCTCAAGACGCAAGGCCGCCGAGTTCATGCAGTAGCGCAGGCCGGTGGGCTGCGGCCCGTCGGGAAAGACATGGCCGAGATGGGCGTCGCAGCGTGCGCACAGCACCTCGGTGCGTGGCATGAACAGGATGCTGCGGTCGGTCTCGGTCGCGACGGCCTCGTCGTCCACAGGCTGCCAGAAGCTCGGCCAGCCGGTGCCCGAGTCGAACTTCGTCGTCGAAGCGAACAGGGGCGCATTGCAGCAGATGCAACGGTAGGTGCCTGCCGTTTTGGCATCGTGATACTTGCCGGTGAAGGCGCGTTCGGTGCCCTTCTTGCGGGTGATATGATACTGCTCGGGCGTCAGCTGTTCACGCCACGCCGCATCCGTCTTCACGACCTTGTCCGTCATCGAAACGCTCCGTTCGTTGCCCCCAGAATATGGTCCTCAGGATATGGTCTTGTCGGTCGCCCGGGGCAAGGCGGCACCAGGGTCGCGCGGGTGTTCTTCCCTTCGCCCGTCGGTCACGTTTCGGTCAGGTCACCGAAAATGCGATCGCGGCAGGCGAACCGCTCGGCGGCCCGCGCCGGCATCGGTCTGCCCACCGACTGCGAGACAAAAAAGAAAAGGACGCCGCAGACGCAGCGCCCTTTCCCGAAAACGAGGGAAGTGAAACTCAGGCGGTCGGATCCTGGAACCACCAGCGTTCCATCAGACGGGAGCCGTCCATGTTCCAGTTGCCGGCCACATGCGGGCCGTGCGCCAGGTTGGTCGAGGCCGCATCGACATTGTTGGCGTAGGCGAAGACCACCACGCCGCCCTCGGTCGAGACGATTTCCTGCATTTCGCGATACATCTCGCGGCGCAGGCCCTCGTCGAGCTCGGCTCGGGCCTGAACCAGGAGTTCGTTGAAGCGGTCGTGCGACCATACCGTGTCGTTCCACGGCGCATCCGCCGAGTAGGCCGTCGAGAACATCCAGTCCTCGGTCGGGCGCCCGCCCCAGTAGCAGGTGCACCAGGGCTTTTTATTCCAGACATCCGACCAGTAGCCGTCCGGCGTCTCGCGGACGACATTGATATCGATACCGGCAGGCGCAGCATGTTCCTTGTAGAGCACGGCCATGTCGACGGCACCGACGAAGGCGGCCTCCGAGGTCGAGAGATCGACCGAGAGGCTGTCGAGGCCCGACTGCTGCAGATACCACCTGGCCTTGTCGGGGTCGTAGGACGCGGCATCGATGTCGTCGGCGAAGAAGCGGTTGGCTGGCGTGATCGGCGAGTCCTGACCGGTAATACCGTGACCGCGCAGGATCTTGTCGACAATATCGTCACGGTCGATGGCATACTTCAGGGCCTGACGCACATTGTTGTCGTCGAACGGTGCCGTGTCGGTCCGCATCGGGGCCGTGTAGTGCAGCGTGCCCGTGGCTTCCACCAGGTTCACCGACGGATGCTGGGCCAGCATATGCGCCGTCTTGGTGTCGACACGGTCGATCGCATCGACCTGGCCCGACATCAGCGCGTTCTGGCGCGCGGCGGGATCGGCAATGGTCGTCATCTCGACATCGTCGAACCAGGCATAGCCGTCCTTCCAGTAGTTCGGATGGCGCTTGAGGATCGCGCGCACACCGGGCTCGTACTCAACCAGCATGTAGCTGCCGGCGCCTACGCCCGAGAGCGGATCGACGATCCTGCCCTCGGCCGTCGGCTGAATACCGAGGTGATAGTCGCTCATGATGTAAGGGAAGTCGGCGTTGCTCGCGTTGAGCGTGATCACCACCGTGTTGTCCCTGGCCCGGATGTCTTCGACCTGCTCCAACAGGCTCGAAATCGCCGAGACCGAGTCCTCGCCGCGGTGATAGTTCAGGCTGCCGACGATGTCCTCAGGGGTCACGTCCTTGCCGTTGTGGAAGGTCGGGCCCTTGCGAATCCTGAAGGTCCAGACCTTGGCGTCCGGGCTGGCTTCCCACTCCTCGGCCAGTTCGGGCTCAAGCTGGTTCTGCTCGTCGACCGCGGTCAAGTAGTTGAACAGGCCGCCCATGCCCATGCCCGACGTGAAGCCGTTCTCATAGGTTGCGGGATCGAGCGAGTCGGTCGTCGAACCATGGCCGATACCCATGCGCAGCGTACCGCCGCGCTGCGGTTCGGCAGCCTTCGCCTCGTTGTGGCCTAGAACGGTCGGGCCCATGGCCGCCGCGGCGCCGGCCGCAGCCGCGCCACCGAGAACCGTACGGCGCGTTGCCCCGGGTTTATGGCTGTCGGGTTTACGGGTGTCGAATTTATGGATGTTGTCAGTCACGTCGGTGTCTCCCCAAGAGGTGTTCCTGATTCGGTGTTCCTGATTCGGTGTTCTCGATTCCGGATGCGCGTTGGAAGGCGCATGTCCGGTGTTTCGTGTCCGGTGTTTCGTTGCACCGGACCAATTTATTGTAGCGATGATGCACGAAACGGACAACGGAAACAACGGAATTCGACAAGCCTACGTCATGCCTCCCCGCTCCCGCTGTAAGTCCCGCTATGATGACAGGCAATTTGAGGTCGGGGAGTATCGCCCATGCGTGAGGTCCGTGTCCAGTTTCCGCTCGAGGGCGGGTGCCAGTGTGGAACCTGCCGCTACGCGGTCCATCGGCCGCCGCTGACGTTGTACTGCTGCCACTGCACGGAATGTCAGGCGCAGACGTCCTCGGCCTTCGGCATGTCGATGCTGGTGCGGCGCAGGGATCTCGCGACCGACTGGGACCGGCTCGGGGTCTGGTCGCGGGGGACTGACAGCGGCAACCGGATAAACGGCCATTTCTGTCCGCAGTGCGGTCTGTCCGCAGTGCGGCGTTCGTCTGTTCCATGTCGGCGGGAATGATCCCGACATCGTGTCGATCAAGGCCGGCTCGCTCGACGACCGGCGCGTGCTCCAGCCGATTGGCCATATCTGGACCGGCAGTGCCCAACCCTGGTTCCGCGCGCCGGACGATTCCGTGCTGTCTGCCGGTCAGCCCGACGATATGTCGGACTATATCGAGCGCTGGCGTAAGGTGACGGCGGACTGGTTCGTCGAAGCCGGTTGATGCATCGCAGGAACGATCGTTCATCCCGCAAAAACCCGAAAAAACCCGGAAAGTCTCACCGGAACGAAAGGGGCCGCAGCGTCGCCACCGCGGCCCCCTCGTGACGTCTGACAGTCTGCGATCAGAAGTCCATGTCCGGCATACCGCCCCCGGCCGCCGCCGCAGGCGCATCCTCCTTCGGCTTCTCGGCGACCATGGCCTCGGTCGTGATCAGCAGGCCAGCCACCGAGGCCGCATCCTGCAGAGCGGTACGGACTACCTTGGTCGGGTCGACGATGCCCGCCTTGACGAGATCCTTGTAGGTCTCGGACTGGGCGTCGAAGCCGTGGTTGGTGTCCTTCTGCTCCAGCATCTTGCCGGTCACGACGGCACCGTCGAGGCCCGCGTTCTCGACAATCTGGCGGGCCGGTGCCTCGATCGCCCGGCGCACGATGTCGACGCCGACCTTCTGGTCGGTGTCATCGAGCTTGAGCTTGTCCAGTGCACGGGTTGCGTAGAGCAGGGCCGCACCGCCGCCGGGCACGATGCCTTCCTCGACCGCCGCGCGGGTGGCGTTCATGGCATCCTCGACGAGGTCCTTGCGCTCCTTCACCTCGACCTCGGTCGAACCGCCGACCTTGATCACGGCGACACCGCCGGCGAGCTTCGCCAGACGCTCCTGGAGTTTCTCGCGGTCGTAGTCCGACGAGGTGCTCTCGATCTGCTGGCGGATCTGGTTGCAGCGGCCCTTGATGTCCTTGGCCTTGCCGGACCCTCCGACGATCGTGGTGTCGTCCTTGCGGATGATCGCCTTCGCCGCCGAACCCAGCATGTCGAGCGTGACGTTCTCGAGCTTGATGCCGACGTCCTCGCTGATCACCTGGCCACCGGTGAGGATTGCGATGTCCTCAAGCATGGCCTTGCGGCGATCGCCGAAGCCCGGTGCCTTGACGGCGACGGCCTTCAGGCCGCCGCGCAGGCGGTTCACCACGAGCGTGGCCAGGGCCTCACCGTCGACATCCTCGGCGATGATCATGAGCGGACGGCTCGACTTGGCGACCTCCTCCAGAATGGGAAGCATCGGCTGCAAGCTCGAAAGCTTCTTCTCGTGGATCAGGATCGCGACGTCGTCGTACTCGGTCTTCATCTTCTCGGTGTCGGTGACGAAGTAGGGCGAGAGGTAGCCGCGGTCGAACTGCATGCCTTCGACGACATCAAGTTCGGTCTCGCGTGTCTTGGCCTCCTCGACCGTGATCACGCCCTCGTTGCCGACGGTCTCCATGGCGCTCGCGATCATGGCACCGACTTCCGAGTCGCCGTTTGCAGAGATCGTGCCGACCTGGGCAACCTCATCCGACGACTTGATCTTGCGCGAACGCTTCTCGAGATCCTCGACAACGGCTGCAACCGCAAGGTCGACGCCGCGGCGCAGGTCCATCGGGTTCATGCCGGCGGCAACCGCCTTCGCACCCTCGCGCACGATAGCATGGGCCAGAACGGTCGCAGTGGTGGTGCCGTCACCGGCCATGTCGTTGGTCTTCGAGGCGACCTCGCGGACCATCTGGGCACCCATGTTCTCGAACTTGTTCTCGAGTTCGATCTCCTTGGCGACGGTCACGCCGTCCTTGGTGATCCGGGGGGCACCGAACGACTTGTCCAGCACGACGGTGCGGCCCTTCGGGCCCAGTGTGACCTTGACCGCATCGGCCAGGGTATTGACGCCGCGCAGCATGCGCGTGCGGGCGTCGGCAGAGAATTTGACTTCCTTGGCAGCCATTGTGTCTTGCTCCTGTTTTCGCCGCGAATCAGCCGATCACGCCCATGATGTCGGTCTCCTTCATGATGAGGAGATCCTCGCCATCGAGCTTGACCTCGGTGCCCGACCACTTGCCGAACATCACCGTGTCGCCCTTCTTCACGTCGAGCGGCTGAACCTTGCCGTTGTCGTCCCGCGCACCGGGGCCGACCGCGATCACCTTGCCCTCCATGGGTTTTTCCTGGGCCGTGTCAGGGATAATGATGCCGCCGGCGGTTTTCTCGTCGCTATCGGTACGACGAACCACCACACGGTCGTGCAGGGGACGGAACGCCATTCTTCAACCTCCTGATTCTGGGGTGTTTCCTGTTTGAGATGCCGGATGTTTCCTGTTGGAGATGTTTTCCTGTCGGGACATCCGGGTTGGCACTCGTTTCGGGTGAGTGCTACCGGCGATATGGTCGCGCTCCCTGACAGTTCAAGGGGAATCATACCCGAAAAGTTGATTCTGCCGGCGCGCGCCGCGGCGCCATGACTCTCGACAGGACAGGACTCTCGACAGGGTTCGCCTCGGCGGCGCTGGCGTCCTGAGCGATCCGACTATTTCGCGTCGCCCTTGCGGCGGGTCACCCTGAGACTGCGGCGGTCGAGTTCGCGCGCGATGGTGTCGAGGTCGACCCCGGCGCGTGCGGCGGCGGTGAGGGCGAAATAGATGACGTCGGCGGCTTCGTGGGCCACGTCGTCGGGCTCGCTTGCCCTGGCCAGCTCGCGCGCCTCTTCCAGGAGCTTGGCGTCGAGCAGGCCGGGCTCCTCGAACAGACGGCGCGTGTACGCGCCTTCGGGCGCGGTCTCGCGGCGCTCGGCGATCGTGCGGGCGAGCGCGGGAAGGCCGCGATCCTCGCCCCAGCATGTCCAGGTGTGGAGGTGGCAGAAGCCCTTGCCCGTCTGGCGCACCACGAAGCGCAGGGCATCGCGGTCGCAGTCGAGGTCGATCCTGAGCAGCTCCTGGGTGGCACCGGAGGTCTCGCCCTTCACCCAGAGACCGCGCCTGCGTGAGTGATAGGCGCCAACCCGACGCTCGACTGCAGTGCGCAGGCTTTCGGCATCGGAATAGGCCATGCCCAGGGCGCGGTCGTGTTCGTCGCAGACCACCGTGGGCCAGAGACCGTCGGACCGGTCGCTGACGAGCGGCGCGGCGATGGCATCGCCCAGATGCAGCGCGCCGGAGTAGAGCGCCATGCCGACCTGGGCGTCTGCCCCGGCCTTGTCGGCGGTCGCAATGTCCCCGGCGGTCGTGAAGCCGCCCGCAACCGTCAGGGTGCAGGGGCCTGCCGCGTTTTTCAGGCGGCGTGTGGCGTCGGGATCGGTGCCCTGCATGCGGCCTTCGCGTTCGACGAAGGTCACGAGGAAGCCGCCGACGTATTCGTGCAGCTCCGCCATGCGGTCGTCGACCGAGGCGCCGGTCCTGGCGGTCCAGCCGTGGGTGACGACCTCGCCCTCGACCGCATCGAGCGCGGCGATCACCCGCTCTCGCGGCAACGCGCGCAGGATCCCGGGTTTCGCGGCGGTGCCGAGTATGACCTTGCGTGCACCGGCATCGAGCCAACGGATGGCGGTCCCGACATCGCGGATGCCGCCGCCGACGCGGCAGGGCGCGATCCCGATGAGGTCCTCGATCAATGCCCGGTTGTCGCCCTGGCCGAGTGCGGCGTCGAGGTCGATCACGGCGATCTCGCCGGCAAGGCGGAACTGTTCGGCGATCGGCCGGGGGTCGCCCGCCTCGATCGCCACCTCCTTGCCGCCGACAAGCTGAACCGCCTGGCCGCCCATGAGGTCGATCGAGGGAACGATCACTCCGCCGGCTCCGCCCGGATCCCGGGGAAGGCAAGCGCCGGGCCCGGCGCGAAGACCTCGGCCAGCGTGCAGCCCATGGCGTGGATGCCGAGCACGCGGGCGCGCTGGCCGGGCATGGTCCGGGTCAGGGTTCCGGTCGCCAGCGGATGCCAGGCCGAGGTGCCCATACCCGCGATGGCCAGTATCAGCGTCAGGGTCCGGAAGTCGGGTGCCAGGCTCGCGAGCCCGTAGCCGACCACGACCCGGACGAATGTCGCCACGAACACCGGTCCGCGCCGGCGCGTGTGATCGCTGACCATGCCCGCGGGGATGAGGCTGAGCGTCGCGCCGATTGCGGTCACACCGATCATCATGCCGACATCGGAGGGCGAAAGGTCCATGGCGACGGCGCTTGCCGGGATCAGGATCCAGAGCGCACCATGGGGCCAGTCGACGGCCATGTGGCCGCCGCAGAAGGTCAGAATCGGCAGCCGCTTCGGGCCGTTGTTCAGGCGCTTTGCGCCATTGTCGTCGATGGCCACCGGAGACCTCAGGGCGTGGCAGTGTCGAGGCGGGTCGGGATGCCGGCCTCGATCATCGCCCGCTTGATGTCGCCCACCCTGCAGTCGCCGTCGTGAAAGATCGAGGCCGCCAGCACCGCATCGGCACCGGCTTCCAGGGCCTCGACCAGATGCTCCGGTGCTGCTGCGCCGCCCGAGGCGATCGTCGGGACATGGACGGCCTGCGAGACGGCTGCGAGCAGGGCGGTGTCGTAGCCCGAGCGGGTGCCGTCGCGGTCCCAGCTCGTCAGCAGGATTTCCCCGGCACCGCGCTCGACCGCCTCGCGCGCCCAGCCCAATGCGTCGATGCCGGTGCGCTTCCTGCCCGACATCGTCACGACCTCCCAGCCGTCGCCGTTCTCACGGCGGGCTGCGTCGATTGCGACGATGGCGCACTGGCTGCCGAAGCGCTCGGCGATGTCGGTCAGCAAACCGGGCCGGGTCACGGCGGCCGTGTTGGCAGCGACCTTGTCGGCGCCCGCTTCCAGCAGGGTGGCGGCATCCTCAAGTTTGCGAACACCGCCGCCCACCGTGAGCGGTATGCCGAGGGCCTCACGCACGGCCGCGACCGTGTGGTGTGCGTTGCTGCGGCCTTCGGGCGTGGCCGAGACATCGAGCATGACCAGTTCGTCCGCACCCTGCGCCTCGTAGGATGTCGAGAGCTCCACGGGATCGCCGGCATCGCGCAGCCCTTGGAAGCGCACGCCTTTCACGACGCGGCCGGAGTCGACATCCAGGCAGGGAATGACGCGGGCGGTCAGCATGGCAGGGCGATCCAGCGTGTCAGAAGCGCCCGGCCATAGGCACCCGAGAGCTCGGGATGGAACTGGCATGCCACCACCGCACCGCGCTCCATGGCCGCGACAAAGGCACCGCCGTGATCGGCCATCGCGACGGACCAGCCCTCCGGCGGCGCGATCAGACGGTAGGAGTTGGCAAAATAGGCGTAACCGTCCTCAAGCGTGCGGCAACCGCCATCGACGCCGATCGGGTTCCAGCCGAATTGCGGCACCCGCACAGTCTCGGGGAAGCGCGTGAAGGCCGCATCGACAACGCCGAGGCCTTCGGTGCCGGGCGACTCCTCGCTCGTCGTACCGAGCAGCTGGAGGCCGACGCAGATCGACAGCGTCGGCCTGCCGGAAGCCATGCGTTCGCGCAGCGGGTCGGCCATGTCGCTGTCGTTGAGACTGGCCATGGCCGCACCGAACGCGCCGACGCCCGGCAGCATGACATGACCGGCGTCGCGCACATCGTCGGGATGGTCCGCCATACGCGGCGTGCCGCCCGCCCGGCGCAGACCGGCGAAGACACTCGCCAGGTTTGCGGTTCCGGTGCGGCAGACAACGATCTCGCGGCCGCTCACAGCACCCCCTTGGTGCTGGGGACCTCGCCATGGCCTGCGTCGGCGATTGCCATGCGCAGGGCAAGCGCCAGCGCCTTGAAGGCGGCCTCGGCCCGGTGATGGTCGTTCTGGCCGCGGATCAGCTCGACATGGAGCGTCATCTTCGCGGCCATGGCGAAGGACTGCAGGACATGCCCGATCATTTCGGTCGCGATATCGCCGACCTTCTCGCGGCGCAGGCCGAGGTCGACATAGGCATAGGCGCGCCCGGACAGATCGATCGCGGCGCGCGCCAGCGCCTCGTCGAGCGGAGCATGGCTCTCGCCGAAGCGGCGGATGCCGCGCTTGTCGCCGAGCGCCCGGTCGAAGGCCTCGCCCAGGGCCAGGGCGCAGTCCTCGGCCGTGTGATGGTCGTCGACGTCGAGATCGCCCTTGCAGGAAAGCGTCACATCCATGCGGCTGTGGCGGGTCAGGGCGTCGAACAGATGATCGAGGAAGCGCAGACCGGTGCCGATCTCGGCCTGGCCCGAACCGTCGAGGTTTACGGTGACCGCGATATCGGTCTCACGCGTCTTGCGGGTCACGCTGGCGTTGCGTTCGCTCATCCCGGCCTCACGACACGATGTTGCCGATGGGACTGACGACAATGTCGCTGCCGCCGCGTGCCTTGATCTGCGGGATGACCTGCGCCAGCAGGTCGCGCGGGACTGCCGACTTGATGGCAAAACCGCCGGTGCCGTGAAGCGGCGAGATTGTGGGCTCGCGCATGCTGGGCAACACGCCGATCACGGCTTCAAGCGCTTCTGCCGTGACGTTGACCTCGACCATGACCCGCTTGCGGGCATCGAGCACCGAGCGGATCATCATGACGAAGCTGTCGATCGCGCCGCGCTTGTCGGCATCGTCAAGCGAGGCCGGATGGGCGTAGAGCCGGGTCGACGAGCGCATGACCTCGCCGACGATTTCGAGCCCGTTGGCCCGCAACGTCGCGCCGGTTGCCGAGTTGTCGACGATGCAGTCGGCATCCTCCGGCGGAAACACCTCGGTCGCGCCGAAGGAGCGCACGAACGTGGTCCGGAGCCCGGCGCGCTCGATCCAGTCGCGGGTCAGTCGTTCGTATTCGCTCGCAACGACGATGTGGCGGTCCGGCAGCTTGCCGTCCTCAAGCAGCTTGAGCGGGGCAGCCGCTACCAGCCGCACGGGATCGAGCTCCGTGTCGATCAGCTCGACCGGATTGGCCTTCTTTTCCTCGACCCAGTCTTTCCCGACGAAGCCGAGGTCGCGGCTCCCGACATCGAGCATCTCGACGATGTTCTGGGCTTTCAGAAGCTTGGCGTCGAACCCGGGAAGCGACAGCTTCGGGCGGTAGTCACGCGCGCTGGAGCCGCCCGAGCGAATATGGATACCGGCGTCCTCCAGGAGGGCGAAGACATTGTCCTGCATGCGGCCCTTGGGCAGGCCTAGGCGTATGGTTGGCTCGGCACGCATGATGGTCGTGGTCCATGGCGGGACGGCGGCTCCCGGAAATCGCCCCGGACCCTCTTCCATCGGGCCGGGCAAGTCAACCGTCTAGGCAGCCGTCGCGGCAGCCGACCCATCGCCCGAACTGCCGGACACGGCGTGTCGCCGACCTCGATGGCGGCCTGAATGGCGGCCTGGTGCCCGCGGTCGAGGCGCTCGCGAGGTTTGCGGACGACCGCCCGGCCCCATTCCCCATCAGACGATTCCCGATTAAATTGATCCCCCATTAAACCTGCGCCCTGAGGTGCAGGTTCAAAACGCCAACCGGGGAGACTGCCATGAGCAGCGGGATGTACGAGAAGGGCCTCAGGAATCGCGGTGAGGTTCTGGGTCAGGAGTATGTCGACAAGGCCATCGACGGTGCCGACAGCTTCAACGGCGAGTTCCAGCGCATCCTGACGACCTATTGCTGGGGCGAGATCTGGAGCGGCGAGGGCCTCGACCGCAAGCAGAGGAGCCTCAACAACCTCTGCATGACCGCCGCCTCGGGTCGCAGCCACGAGTTCGAGCTGCACTTCAGGGGTGCCATCCGCAATGGCGTGAGTCTCGCCGCATTGCGCGACACGCTGATGCAGATCGCGGTCTATTGCGGCATGCCTGCGGGTGTCGAGAGCTTCAGGATCGCGCGCAGGGTGTTCGAGGAACTCGGCATCGATCCCGACGCCGACGAGAGCCTGCGCTGATCCCGACCGTGCGGCCCCGCATCCTCCATCTCGCCGACCTCGGTGACGACGAACGCGCGGCGCTTTCGGCGCGCGGCGCAATCGACAGCAGCGCTTTCGTCGCGCGCGCCCGTCCGATCGTCGAGGCCGTGCGCACCGGGGGCGACACGGCCCTCGTGCGGTTCGCCGCGCAGTTCGACAGGGTCGACATGAGCGCGGCGCAGATCCGCGTATCCGAAGCCGCCATGGATGCGGCTTACGAGACCGTGCCGCCCGCCGCCATCGCTGCGATTCGAGAGGCTGCCGGGAATGTGCGCAGGGTGCACGAACGGCAGAAGCCGCCGCCTCTCGACATGATCGAGATACGACCGGGGGTGATGGCCGGCGACCGCTGTGTTCCGATCGAGGCGGTCGCCTGCTACGTGCCGCGCGGCAAGGGGGCGTTTCCCTCTGTCGCGCTCATGACCGCGGTGCCGGCGGTCGTGGCGGGTGTGCCGCGCGTTGTCGTGGTGACGCCGCCCGGACCCGGTGGCACCTGCGATGCCGGAACCCTGGTCGCCGCGCGTGAGGCCGGAGTCACGGACGTCTTTCTCGCCGGCGGTGCCCAGGGCGTGGCCGCGGTTGCCTACGGCACCGAGACCATCCCGCGTTGTCGCAAGATCGTCGGCCCCGGTTCGCCCTGGGTCGGTGCGGCGATGGAACTCTGTGCCGACGCCATCGCGCCGGGGCCTCCGGCGGGGCCCAGCGAGAGCATGGTGCTGGCCGACGAGACGGCCGACATCGATCGCCTGGCACTCGATCTTCTGATCGAGGCGGAGCACGGCGACGATTCCACCAGCTTCCTCGTGGTCTGGGATGCGGACATCGCGCAGGCTGTCGCCGACCGGACCGTCGACTGTCTCGGTCGTCTGTCCGAAGAGCGGCGGGCCTGTGCGTCGGCGGCGCTGGGTGTGAACGGCGGTCTCGTCGTCGCCCGCGACCGGAACGATGCGCTGGCCTTCGTCAACGAATTCGCCGCCGAGCATCTCCAGATCGCCAGCACCCGGGCCCGCGACTATCTCGACGCCATCGTCAACGCGGGCGAGGTCCTGCTGGGCCAGGACGCGCCGTTTTCGATGGCGAACTTCATGATCGGCGTGAACGCCGTGCTGCCCACCGGGGGCAAGGCCGCGACCCATTCCGCGCTCGGCGTCATGGATTACATCAAGCGCCAGTCGATTGCCGAGCTCACGGCCGAGGGCTATCGGGCGCTCGCCGATCAGACCGAAGCCTTCGCGCTCTACGAGGGTTTCGACGCACACGCGCTGGCGATTGCAGCGCGGAGGGATCTGCCATGAGCGACCGCAGTTTTCACGATGACCTCATCGTCATCGACGCGCTGGAGACAGCAACGTCAACCCCGGATACTTCCTGCCGAACGACGAAGTAATCTATCTGATCTGCGTGGCCAATTTTGAGCAACAAGCCGTTCGCTTACAGGCATTTCCTGCGTCAAGCCCTTGCGTTGCGAATAGTCCCCTGCCAACGACTTCAACGGGATACGGCATAAGCTGCCTCCTTTTACGGCGTGCCAGTAGCGTAGATGACACCGCAACAACCCTTGGCGTGCTCGCGGATTTCAAGCCCCATCGACTGAAACACCTTGAAGTGGTAGTTGTGCATCTCATCCAGGCGCGGGATGGCAATCGTGCTCACAGCCTGGCCGATCAGGGGGCGGATGTACTTCGACATGAGCGGGAAGGCAAAAAGCTCGTTGCCGCTCAGTTCGTAGGTCTTCTTGATCGAGGCGATAAACGGAAGCTCTTCGAGGAACTCCATAAGAGTGCCAGCTTTGAATCCTGCGGAGCGGCTGTAGGACTGCCCAAAACGCCGGTTGATCTCGGGAGAGATGTAAATGTTGATCGGATCCCTCACCAGATTATCGTGCAGAATCTTCTGAACATCCCGAACGAAGAACTGCTCGATGTTGTCCGAGGACGTAGAGTAACTGGTCAGGTCGATGTTGAGACCGGACGAATCCAGGTCGATCATGTTCGTGGCCGGATGGTTCTTGATGCCGTAGCCGCGATAGTTCTTGACCTTGATCTTGTCATCGCCGTTTAGCACGTACTGCGCAACCTTTTGACGCAGGTTGGCGACCGCCTTCTCCTGCTTGTCGGCCAAGCCGTCGAAGTTCTCCGACTGTATTCCCATCCACTTACTGCAGGTAAAACGATATTTCTCTTCGAAGGGCGGCACAAGATCAACCTTATAGGAATAATCGGCCTCATCAATCCGCGGCGTGGTCTGGCCGGTCATCGTGATGTTGACGTTGCTGTTGACGGCGGTCGAGCGCCGGTAGACAGGGCCGTTCTTGCTGATGTCCACGCCACGGGCGAGAGGCATGAGATCGGCCATGTAAACCTGACCCTCGTCTTCGCGGAGAACGCGCATCGTGGCATCGTCCACCTCACGCCAGGCGTCCCGAGGCAGCAGCGCCGCGTTGTTGCTTATTTCACTTCGCAGCGCCGCCATGACGCGGTTGAAATAGAAACGACCCTCCAGCATCTCGTCGTACCGGTCACGCAGGTACTTACCACCGTTGATAGCGAACAGCTTCTTGTTCGGATAGGTGTGCAACGTTTCCTTGGGCATGTAAGACCTCCTTATTAGGCCGCAGTGTCGGTGTAGGCGCGAACAGTCACAAGCTCGCTTGCATTCGCAGATAGCAGCTCATGAAGAACGAAACAAGCACTAATGGCCTTAAAGATTTTGAAGAACAAAAAGTTAACATGTCCGATGCCGACGTGATGCGATATTGGCTGAGGAAGGTGCATCGCGGGGATGCGGCAGAAACGATCAACAGGATGCCTGTCGAAAGCGTCGAGGTGGTGGTGACGCCTCCGCCCTACAACATCAGGAACCCGACTGGAAACGGGCTTGAGGACGCATGTGGCGGCAAATGGCCGAAAGTCGCGTTGATCGAGGGCTGATGGGCCAGGGCGCGCCGTTTTCGATGGCGAACTTCATGATCGGCGTGAACGCCGTGCTGCCGACTGGCCGCAGGGCTACCGCCCACTCGGCACTGGGCGTTATGGATTACATCAAGCACTAGTCGATTGCCGAGCTCACGGCCGAGGGCTATTGGACGCTCACCGATCACACCGAAGCCTTCGCGCTCTACGAGGGTTTCGACGCACACGCGCTGGCGATTGCAGCGCGGAGGGATCTGCCATGAGCGACCGCAGTTTTCACGATGACCTCATCGTCATCGACGCGCTGGAGGCGAGCAACTGGGATCGCGAGCTTCTTGAGGAACTGCGGGCGGGCGGGGTCACCGCCGTCCATGTGACACTGGTGTTCTGGGAGGACGCGCGCACCACGCTCGACAACATTGGCCACTGGCATCGCATCTTCGAGACCCATGGCGATCTCGTCATGCCTGTGCGCACGGCGGCCGACATCGAGGAGGCCAGGCGTATCGGCAAGACCGGTATCATCCTCGGCTTCCAGAACTGCTCGCCGATCGAGGACGATCTGGCGCTGGTGCAGGTGTTCCACGAGCTCGGCGTCAGGATCATGCAGCTCACCTACAACAACCAGAGCCTGATCGGCGCGGGCTGCTACGAGACGGTGGATGCCGGGATCAGTCGGTTCGGTCGTCAGGTGATCGCCGAGATGAACCGTGTCGGCATGGTGATCGACATGAGCCACTCTGCCGAACTGACGACGCTCCAGGCGATAGAGATCTCCGAGCGTCCCATCGCCATCACGCATGCGAACCCGCTGAGCTTTCATCATGGGCTGCGCAACAAGTCCGACACTGTGCTGAGGGCGCTGGCCGAATCGGGCGGTATGCTCGGCTTCTCGACCTATCCGTTCCACATCGGCGGCAGCGACACCACGCTCGACGCCTTCTGCGGCATGATCGCCGACACGGCCCAGCTGATGGGTGTTGACCGCATCGGTCTCGGCACCGACATGTGCCGCAAGCTGACCTCGGGCTACCTCGACTGGATGCGTAGCGGTCGCTGGTCCAGGGAGATCGACAGCGGCGAGGCCAGGACTGCCGGTGGCGGCTGGCCCGACTGGCCGAGCTGGTTCGAGACCCCGGCCGATTTCCCCACCATCACCCGAGGCCTGCGCGACAAGGGCTTCGCCGACGCCGAGGTTGCGAAAATCATGGGCGGCAACTGGCTCGCATTCTTCCGCGACGGGTTCGAGGGGCGATGATCGCCCGCTCCCGATCTCGCCGGTAGACCGCGAGCGGTCTTGCGGAGGTTGGCGGAAGATGACCGGCGCTTGGCCGGCGATTGGATTACATCGGGCGTCACCATAGATTTGCCTTTATCCTGGGCGACTTGATGTTGGTCATGCTTGGGCAACTTGATGCTGGTCCTGGGCGTGTCCACAGCGTGCATGGTGCCCGGTTTTGCCGTGCCACATGAAGTCGAACGCAGCAGCCCGGGGTCGGGACAACCGTGAGTCCCGGAGAGGGCTGCGTTCCGGAGGGGAAAGCAGATGAACGTTTTGATCAGGACTCTTGTTACGGCTGCGGCGGCGGTCTCGCTGGCGGCCTGTACCACGGTCAGCTCCATCGACCGCGTGACCGGGATGGAGACCGGGGGCGATGCCTTCACGAGGGCCTTGCACACCGGATATGTCGATAACGCCTACAAGGAAGCCGGCTTCCACGACTGGGGCGACGCGGGTTTCTTCCGTGACAAGGCCGAGAAGGCCGGCATGGGTGAAGCGGTTCTGCCTGAGGATCCCGGCACATGGGACATTCAGGACGAGGCCATGCTCGCCGGGCTCAACAGCGAGCGTGCCCGCCTGATCGGTGTTCTCGATGACGGCGGGCGCAGCGAAATGGCCGGGCTCGCCGGTTTCGCCCAGACCAGATACGACTGCTGGGTCGAGGAGGCCGAGGAGGGCCCCGAGAAGAACGCTCCGGTCGCGGCTCACCAGGTCGAGGAGCTGGGCCGCTGCCGTGCTGCCTACCTCGCGGCCATGGAAGAGCTGACGGCGATGGCTGTTGTCATGACAGGCGAGACGGGCGAGGCAGCAGAGACAGCCATGCCGGTCGAGACAATCGAGACGGTCGAGACAGCCATGCCGGTCGAGACGGTCAGCGAATTCGTCGTCTACTTCCGTTGGGATCGCTCGGCTCTCTCGCCGCTGGCGCAGAGCTTCCTGGACGACGTCGCGGCTGCCGAAGCTGCTTCCAACCCGTCCTCGGTTTCGGTTTCCGGTTACACCGACACCTCGGGTCCGGCTGATTACAACATGGCTCTCTCGCAGAGCCGTGCGAACACTGTCGCCAACTACCTCGTCGCTGCGGGTGTGAACCCGGACACCGTGAACATCGGTTGGTTCGGTCAGAACGACCTTGCGGTCGAGACGGCTGACGGTGTCCGCGAGCCGAACAACCGCCGTGTCGAGATCGTCTTCGCGTGGTGATCCCATACGCTGCCACGCTGTCCGGACGCACCCGGCAAGGAGGAGACCGAGCCATGACCGCCTCGACCCATCGCCGCATCGTGGTGCGGCCCGACGATGCCGCCTTCGTGCCCTACGACCGCTATGGCGAGCCGGTTCCGGGGATGTACTGGGTCAACATCAGCCTTGATCGCGATACCGGTTGCGGCATGTTTCTGCTGCGCATGGACCCTGGCAGCCGATCGCTGCCGCATGAGCATGTCGACTATGAGGAGTTCCACGTTCTGAAGGGCGCGCTCGTGGATGACGACGGTTCCGTTTTCGGACCCGGCGCCATCGTTTCGTTCCGTCCGGGAACCTGCCATTCCTCCACCGCGCCGGAGGGCTGCACACTTCTGGTTTCGCTGCGCTGCGGCAACCGCCTTCTGAGCGCCGAAGAGGCCGGAAAACTGCCGGAAGCGTGACCGCCCCGAACCGCATGACAGGCTTCACAGGCGGCACCGTCATCGACAACGGCGGTGCGCTCCATGCCGTGGCCGACAACACGGCGTTGACGACACGGCGTTCTGGCCTCAGGCCTCGTCGAAGGCGACAACCTTGCCGGGATTGAGCAGGTGACAGGGGTCGAGTGCATCCTTCACGGCGATCATCAGATCGCGTTCGACGGATGATTTGTAGGCCGCCATCTGGCGCAGGCGTAACCGGCCGATGCCGTGTTCGGCGCTGAACGATCCCCCCATCCCGACCGCCAGGGATTCGACCGCATCGTTCACCGCGCGTTCCTTGCCGAGAAGTGCGGCGAGGCCGTCGGCATCGTGGGCGCACTGATTGAAGTGCAGGTTGCCGTCGCCGAGATGGCCGAATGCGACGATCCGGGCCTCGGGCACCATGGCGGCGACGGTTTCGCTGGCCCTCTCCAGAAACTCGGCGACCCGCGAGACCGGCACAGCGACATCGTGCTTGAGCCCACCCCCCTGAATCGCCTGGGCTTGCGGAATCTCCTCACGGATCCGCCATAGCGCGCGCGCCTGTCCCTCCGATTCCGCAACGACCGCATCGGCGACCAGACCGTCTTCGATGGCATCGGCCAGGATTTCCTCGATTGCCGTGCGCAGGCCATCGTCGGCCTGACCCGAGGACGCTTCGAGCAGAACGCAGGCGGGATGGTCGGCGGCCAGCGGCGAGCGGTGCACCGGAAGGTTCGCGAAGGTCAGCGCCAGGGCCTCGGCCACCATGTACTCGAAGCCGGAGACCTGGCCGCCGGTCGCCGCCTGGGCGCGCTGGAGCACCCCGATTGCGGCACGGGCATCCGGGACACCGAGCCAGGCCGTCACACTCTGGCGCGGCCGGGGCCAGAGCTTGAGCACAGCGGCCGTGATGATGCCGAGCGTGCCTTCGCTGCCGAGGAACAGCTGTTTCAGATCGTAACCGGTGTTGTCCTTGCGCAGACCCCTGAGACCGTCCCAGACGCGGCCATCCGCCAGGACCACTTCGAGACCCAGGACATGGTCCCGCGCATTGCCGTAGCGCAGAACGTTCGTGCCGCCGGCATTGGTTGAGAGATTGCCGCCGATCCGGCAGCTGCCCTCGGCGCTCAGGCTCAGGGGATAGAGACGATCGGCCTCGGCCGCGGCCTGCTGAACCTCGGCAAGGATACAGCCGGCCTCGACGGTGATCGTGTTGTTGACGGGATCGACCGCGCGGATCGCGGTCATGCGGTTGAGGCTCAGGACGACCTCGCGGCCATCCTCGCCGGGCCCGCTGCCTCCGACCAGCCCGGTGTTGCCGGCCTGCGGCACAACGGGGATGCGCTCACGCGAGCAGATCGCCATGATCCGCGCGACCTGCTCCGTGCTCGATGGACGCAGAACGAGGTCCGTCCTGCCGGGCCACCTGCGCCGCCAGTCCTGCACATAGGGTTCGGTGTCGAGGGGCGAGGCGAGCCAGCCTTCGGGGCCGACCGCCTCCTTGAGCTCATCGAGGGCGCGATCCATGCCCGATCCTGGCACCGTGGCGGGCGTCCAGCCCCCAGGCGATGAACGAGGGGTTTTCGAAACCGGCCTTGCCATAGCCCAGTTCCGTGCCGTCGGTCTTTCTGACGCTGCCGCCGGCGGCGCGCAGCACACCGTGGCCGGCCGCCGTGTCCCATTCCATGGTCCGGCCGAAGCGTGGATAGACATCGGCTTTGCCCTCGGCGACCAGACAGAATTTCAGGGAGCTGCCGCCGACCTTCTCGCCGGCCACGGTCAGGCCCTTCAGAAAGGCATCCGTCTCCGAATCGCGATGCGAACGGCTGACCGCGGCGGTGACGCCTTCCGGGGGCCGCGCGCGGGCCGCGATGCTTTCCAGCCCGCTCTTGCCTCCGCCACCGCTCTTGCCCCCGCCTTTGCCACGGCGTCGGAACGCGGCCTCGCCGTCGGAAGCATAGAGCACGTCCATCGCCGGTGCGCCGACGACGGCGACGGTCGGGCATCCGTCTTCGATCAGAGCGATGTTCACCGTGAACTCGCCGTTCTTGCTGAGGAACTCCTTGGTGCCGTCGAGCGGATCGACGAGCCAGAACCGGGTCCCGACGGAGCCCGGCCCGGCTCCCTGGGAGACCTGCTCCTCCGCAACCACCGGAATCCCGGGGCTCAACGCTGCGAGATGACGCAGGATGATGACTTCGGCGGCCTCGTCGGCGTCTGTGACCGGCGACCGGTCATCCTTCCGGCGTGCATCCACCTTGCCATAGAGCGCCATGATGGCGTCTCCGGCCTCGTCGGCGGCCGCGATCAGTCCTTCGAAAAGGCTGTCTGGTTCGGTGCTCATTCTGCATCCCCGTTTTGGCGCGCCCTGATAGCAGTGGCCCGCCGGACTGGCAACCATGACGCCGGTTTCGGGATTGCCGCTTCTGCACTAGTTTCGTGCCATGGATTGTTGCAGACCGATTGTCGTCGGCCTTGTTCTGGCCCTGACTCCCGCAGCCTGGGCGCAAACCGACACGACCGAGGCGCAACGGGTCCTTGAGATCGTGGAATCCGGTTATGGTGTGCTGATTCCGCTCGAAGGCGCGCTGGCGCCGCCGGAGTCAGAGTCGGCAGCCGATCCGCTGCTCGATCAGTTCGAAGAGGCTGAAGAGATCACGTCCTCCGAAGAGATGGTCGAGACCGAAGACGAGATGTCGGACGACGTCTCGGCGATGGTGGAAACGGCTGATGCTGACGATGCCGAGACAATGGCTGAAATGGTCGTCGACGACGTCGATACTACGGTTGTAGAGGTGATCAATGAGGCCGCGGTCACCGAGGAGATGGCGTCGGTCGAGACAACCACGCTGCCCGAGCCCCCCGCCGCCGACGCGGTCGACAGCCGCACCGTCGAACTGGGCGATCCCGAATTGATCGGCCCCTATCTCTTGTGGCTGGGGTCGTTCCGCAACATGAGCGAGGCGCAGGAGGGCTGGGACCAACTCGCCAAGGACCATCCCGACATCTTGGGAAGTCTTGTCCCGATCCTTGTTTTCAAGTATCTGGGCACGGAGGAGGGCACGTTCTTCCGGTTCCAGGCTGGTCCGCTTCAGTCCGAAGGCGAAGCGAACGACACCTGCGCTGCGCTTCAGGCCGCCCCATCCTTTTGCACTGTCCTGGGTCCGTGAACCGGCTCAGAAGCCGGCATCGGGCTGCGCAAGATAGTCGTTCTCATCTGCGGTCGACGATCGCCCGAGGATGGCGTTGCGGTGGGGAAACCGCCCGAACCTGTCTATGACATCCTTGTGCGCCTGGGCGAAAGCCAAGGTCCGCTCATCGCCGAGCTCCCGGAAGAGGGCGATGCATTCCGCCTGCACGGCGGCGTCCTCGGCATGCTGGTAAGGCATGTAGAGGAACTTTCTCTCGACCTCGCTGAGCTGGCGATCCAGTTCCAGCGCGAGCGTCTCGCGCGCCAAAGCAAGTGCCGCCGCGTCGGTGGCAAAGGCCTCCGGTCTGTCGCGGTGTATGTTGCGGGGAAACTGATCGAGCACGATCACCGCGGCAAGGCGATTCCGGGCCGTGTCGAGCCAGGATGACGGCACGCCGTCGCTGGAGAATGCGTCGAGCAGCGACCCGAATCGCCCGCGTATAGTTGCATCGAGCGCCTCGTCCTTGATGAACCACTGTCCGGGCTGGAGTTCGCCGAACCAGAAATCCAGCACAACCTGCGGGGCGGGCAGCGTTTCCACACTAAAGCTCCGCCGACACCTTGAGCCCCTCCAGCACCGCCTCCTCAGCGGTGCGGGGCGCAAGACAGTCACCGATCATGTGGATCTCGCCGGGCCAGTCTTCGAGCTTATCTGCAAGCGTGGTGACCGAGTGATGCCCGAGTGCGGTCACCAGCGTGTCGACCTGCTCGATGATGATCGCCTCGCCGCTGGTGACATGTTGCAGATAGACGCTGTCGGCATCGGCACCGAACACACGGGCGTAGGGAATCACCTTCACGCCGAGCCTGTGGAGCGTTGCGGCCCAATGGTCGCGGACATACATCTGGATGGTCTGGCCGGGCATGTAGCCGTCAACCGCCAGAGTGACGTTGCAGCCGTTGCGCGCGAGGTGTTCGGCGAGTCCCATGCCGATCCAGTCGCAACGCCAGTCGGCGATCACCACATTGCCGCCGACGTTCGCTTCGCCTTTAACGACCGACCAGGCCTCCACGACATGGGCCTCTTCCATGCCCTCGATGTCGACCGGCGCCGGCGTGGCGCCCGTGGCGACAATCACGGCATCGGGAGCCTGGGTCTCGATGAAGGCACGGTCGACGGCCTGGTTCTTCACGACGGTCACGCCGGTTAGCTCCATCTCGCGGGTCAGGTTGGTGACGATACCACCGAACTCGGCGCGGCCGGGGAGTGCCTGGGCCAGAAGCGTCTGACCGCCGAGCTGGCCTGAGGCCTCGTAGAGCGTGACGTCATGACCGCGCTCGGCGGCGACGGCGGCAGCCTTCATGCCTGCAGGGCCGCCGCCGGCGACAAGGACGTTCTTCTTATCGCCCAGCGGCTTGCGCGCCCCGTAGGCGAGTTCCCGGCCGGTCTCCGGGTGCTGAATGCAGGAGATCCCGACACCCATATGCATGTGGCCGATACAGGCCTGATTGCAGCCGATACAGGCGCGAATGTCGTCGACCCGACCGGCTTCCGCCTTGCCGGCCATCGCGGGATCGCAGATCTGGGCGCGTGTCATGCCGACCAGGTCAGCCTGCCCCGTGGCGACGATCTCCTCGGCCAGCTGCGGCTGGTTGACGCGTCCGGCCACGAATACCGGCACGTCGACCTTCTGCTTCACGCTGGCGGCGTAGGGCGCGATGTAGCCGTGTTCGATGAACATCGGAGGGACGATGTGGATTGAGCCGCCCAGCGAGGCCGACGAGCCCGCGATGACACTGAAGTAGTCGAGTCCGCCACCCTGATCGAGCAGTTCGATCGCCGCGGTCACCGTGTCCATGCCGGTCTGGTCGTGGGACTGCTCGTCGCCTGAGATACGCAGGCCGACGATGTAGTCGTCACCGACCTTCGATCGAATGTTGTCGGTGACCTCGCGCAGGAAACGGACGCGATTCTCGAGGCTGCCGCCGTACTCATCCTCGCGCAGGTTGACGTTTGGATTGAGGAACTGCGAGGGGAGATAACCGTGGCTCGCCACGATCTCCACCCCGTCCAGGCCACCTTCGCGCAAGCGCCCCGCCGCGTCGCCATAGCCGTCGATGACATCGTGGATCAGCTGCCGCGACATCGGCCGGGGCATGACGTGGAACCGTTCGTTGGGCACAGCCGACGGCGCATAGGCGACCGGCGCGCTGCCATCCATCGACTCCATGTTCTCGCGTCCGGGATGGAAGACCTGTCCGAACACCTTGCAGTCATGCTTGTTCACAGCGCGCGCAATGCGCTTGTAGCCCGGGATGCAGTCATCGTTGTAGGCTGAGATGGTGTGGGAGGTGTACACCGCCGATTCGTGGACCAGCGCCACCTCCACCACGACCAGTCCGGCACCACCGGCCGCACGCGCCTCGTGATAGGCCGCGAGATCCTCGCCGGGCAGGTAACCCGAAACAAGTGTCGTCATGTGACCGGTCGAGAAAATCCGGTTCTTGATCGTGACGTCCTTGATCGTGAGTGGCGAAAACAGGTGCGGAAACATCTCCGACATGGCGTGTCCCGGCCTCTGTTATGGCTATGCGGCGTGACGGTCCGTCATCCCTCGCACGGTTCACGCCCGGCTTCAACTTGAAGCCTGCGCCGTTCCAGCCAGGGAATCAGGGCCGCTGCGACCAGTCCCAGGGACGAAGCAAGCAGCATCATGGCCAGAAGTCCAGACGCCGCATCCGCGGGGACGAGAAGGGCGCCGGTCAGGGCCGAGAAGACCGCGCCGCCTGCAACCGCGA
Organism: Rhodospirillales bacterium; assembly: GCA_014323865.1. Classification (NCBI taxonomy): domain Bacteria; kingdom Pseudomonadati; phylum Pseudomonadota; class Alphaproteobacteria; order Rhodospirillales; species Rhodospirillales bacterium. Next base: position 27,586 of record JACONG010000014.1, read on the forward strand.
GCGCGCCGGAAAGCCCGGCAGCGCTGCCCGCCAGCTCCGGTCTGACGGACATGGCACCGGCATTGGCGCTTGGCATGGTGACGCCGTTGCCGACACCGACGAAGGCGCAGGCGGCAAAGAACAGGACCACATCCATGAGGCCTGCGAAGAGCAGGGCGAGCCCCGTCAGCAGACCCGTACAGGCGATCAGGCGTCCGGCGATCACCATCGTCGCCAGCGCTCGTCCCGCCGCCAGACGGCCCGAGAGGAAGCTGCCGAGGATGAAGCCTGCCGTGATCGTCCCCATCAGGACGCCCAGCATGGAGGTCTCCATGCCGAATGCGGCCGCGGCGACTAGTGGAACGCCTGCAAGGAAGGCATAGAAGGCGCCGATCGAGAACGCCATGCAGCCGGCATAGGCCCAGAACACGCCCGACCCCAAAAGGGCAGGGTAAGAACGAAACTGCTGGGTGAGGCTTTCGCTCCGCCTAGTGTTGGTTTCGCCAAGGTCGGCCCAGCAGAGCGCCAGGACACTCAGCCCGAGCAGAAGGAAGGCGACGAAGCTGGCGCGCCAGCCGAAGGCGCTGTGGAGCGCGCCTCCCAGCATCGGGCCCATCATGGGTGCGAGCGCCCAGGCCATGGCGAGGTAGCCAATCAGGCTCGCTGCACGGTCCGGGGACCGTGCATCGCGGATCACGGCCATCGAGACGGTGTGTCCGGCGATGATGGCGCCCTGGACCAGGCGGCAGGCCAGAAACATCCAGATGTCGGTGGCCAGCATGCAGCCGAGTGAGGCTGCGCAGAACATCGCGAGTCCGACTAGGATCACGGGCCGGCGACCAAAGCAGTCCGACAGCGGACCCATGATGACCTGCAGGACCGCCGTGACCGTGGCATATCCGGCGATCGAGAGGTTCGCCAGGGCGTAGTCGACCCGAAAGTCGTCCGCGATCTGCGGCAGCGATGGCAGGAACATGTTCAGCGACATGATCGAGAGGCCGCTCAGCACGATCAGGGTCGCGAGGTGAGGTGGGGTCTCCGCTCCGCGAAGGAGGTTGTCTTGTTGCTTGGTCATCGTTCGCTTCGCTGAACTCGGGCACAAAAAAGCCCCCGACGGTGTCGAGGGCGCATACGAATCGGTAACGGCTCTCGTTAGAGAACCGCGCGCCATACGTACTGCGATACGATCCGAATCGACATGGCTGTCCCGTGCGAACGCGGCCGGACGCTAGGCGTCACGATCCAGGGTGTCAATCGGCGCGGTGGTTTGGAAAGGTCGTTAGAGTGTGGTGTGTCCTGGGGCTAGACTTTGGGAAAAGAAGCCGCAGGGAAACACCATGGCCACGCTGGGCAACGTCGCGCTGGAAGCCGATCTTCGGGAAGCGCTCGGGAAGGCCGTCGCCGATTTCGTTGCGGCCAACCCGAAGAGTCGGACGGAGGACGAGAGGGCCGCGGGCTCCATGCCGGGCGGGAACACGCGAACCGTGCTGTTCCACCCGCCGTTCCCGCTCACCATCGAGCGCGGCGAAGGCCAGTACGTCCGGGACATTGACGGTCACAGCTACACCGACTTCGTGGGCGAGTTCGGTGCCGGCCTGTTCGGCCACTCCAATCCGCAGATCGTCGAGGCCATGACCCGCGCCATCGGCGACGGTGTCGTGCTTGGCGGACCGAACCGCTACGAACGTATTCTCGCCGCCGAACTGGTCAACCGCTTCCCTTCGCTCGACAAGGTGCGCTTCACCAACTCCGGCACCGAAGCCAACATGATGGCGATTGCGACTGCCCGTGTCGTCTCCGGCAAGTCGAAGGTCATGGTGTTCGCAGGCAGCTATCACGGCGGCGTCTTCATGTTTGCCCACGGCGGATCGCCCGTCAACGCGCCCTTCGACTATGTCATGGCACCGTTCAACAGGACCGACGAAACCGTTTCTCTCGTCGCGCAGCACGCCGGCGATCTGGCCTGTGTCGTGATCGAGCCGATGCAGGGCGCGGGCGGCATGATCCCGGCCGACAAGGACTTCCTGCAGGCCCTGCGGGACGTCACGGCAAGGCACGACATCATCCTCATCTTCGATGAAGTGGTGACAAGCCGCCTGTCCGGCGGCGGTCGGCAGAAGCTGCTGGGGATCACGCCCGACATGACGACGCTGGGCAAGTATATCGGCGGCGGCGCAACCTTCGGTGCCTTCGGCGGCCGGGAAGACATCATGAACCGCTATGACCCCCGTTCGGAGAATCCGATCGAGCACCCGGGCACCTTCAACAACAACGTCATCACCCACGCCGCGGGATCGACGGGCATGACGCAGATCTACACGCCCGGGAAGGCTGACAGCTTCAATGCCTGGGGCCAGGCCTTCCGGGACGGCCTCAACGAGACCATCCGCAAGCACAGCCTGCCGCTGCATGTTTCGGGCCTGGGTTCCATCATGCAGCTCCACTGCTGCGAAGGTCCGCTCAAAGACGTGCACGACAGCGAGAAGGGCAACAGGCTCAAGAGCGGGCTGGTGTTCTACGACCTGCTGGCGCGCGGTCAGCGCATGACCTGGCGCAACTCCATGCTGCTCTGCCTGCCGATGACCGATGAGGACCTCGATGGCTATGTGGCGGCCTTCGACGACGTCCTGTCGTCGCGCAGTCATCTTCTGGCGGCAGAGTGAAGCAGGAACCGTAACGCGCCCACGACAACGCGTTGTTGTCGCGTGCGCTGGTTGTCGTTCGATGCGGTTATGGCTCATCATCCGGCGAAAAATCACGATGAAGGCACGTCGAACCGATCATGATTGCGGGCCATGATATCGACCCGGCGCATGAAGAATGAGTTATGGACCTTCTGTATCCAATCCCTTCCGTATCCAGTCCCTGAGCCAGCGCCCTGCGGGGGCGGAGCCTGGGCTCATCGGTCGATGGCCCCTCCTCTGTCGGCATGACCCGACATCCCCGGTGGAACATCTACAGTGGAACATCCACAGTGGATGTTTCTTGCCTTAGCAAGCCCCTGTCTTGTGAGCACCGTGCTCGGCCTGACTGCGCGTGTAACCGTCGAAAGCCAGCTGATCGATCAGTCCTCTGCATGAAAATCCCATGACCGACAGGTAATTGTTTGCTGATTTTACCGCCTGCTCGTTCCAGTCTACCGACATGCTATCCACGGCCACCGCCGCGTCATGTCGCGCATAACCCTCGAATGACAATTGATCGATCAACCCACTCCGGGAGAATCCCATGACGCTGATGTAGCTGTGAGCTGAACGAACCGCATTTTGTTGCGGCCCTGTCAAACTTTGAGCCGACGCTGCAGAAAATCCGATCAGCAGCGAAATCGTGACAACGAGAACAGCTTTTTTCATGTCCAGTTCCTCCATGCCGCGCCGTTTTACATGAACGGCTGTGTTTGTCGCCATTCCTGTTTGTTTCACACATCTGGTTGAAACCGCAAGCGGTTCCGGCCAGATGCGCTCCGCGGAACAGATTTGGGCCGCGCCGGGCCGCTGCGTCAACGCAGATAGGCGGAGTCCTCGTGGACTTCGATCAGCGTCGGGCCCCTGGTCCTGAAGGCCTCCCTGACGGCACCGGTCAGGCCCTTGAGCGACTTCGGTTTCCGCGTGTTGGCACCGAACGCCTTGCCGAGCGCCATGAAGTCGGGATTGCGTCCGGGCACGACGCCGCATTCGGCGATATCGCGTTCGATCATGCCGTCGCGGATCTGGCTCAACGCATCGTTGTTCCAGATGACGATCGGCAGGCTCACCGCCTCGTCGACCGCGGTCGCGAGTTCCGTCGCGGTGAACAGGAAGCCGGCGTCGCCGGTCAGCACCACGCCGTCGCGTTCGGGCACGCCGAGCCTGGCACCGATGCCCGACGGCATCGACGAACCCAGCGTGCAATAGCCATTGGGATGGGTATAGCTGCGCGGGTGCGAGGTCGCCCAGTACGCGTTGGCGAAATAGGCGATCTGCGTCGCATCGGTGATCATCCAGCCGTCGTGCGGGAGCGCCGTGCGCAGGGCGTCGAGCACCTTCACGAACTTCGGCGCGCGCGGATCCTTCATCTGCAGCGCACGCGCCTTCCTGCGGATGTCGGCGATCGCCCTTGAGCCCGTGTAACCGGGCTTCCTGCCGCCCGAAGGCAGCGCGTCCGTGAGCATCTCCATGGCAAGGCCGGCATCGCCCAGGATCGCGGCATCGGGCACGTAGTCGCGGCTGAGGTTGGCGGGGTCGATGTCGATCCGCACCAGCTTGCCCTTCAGGTCGAGCCAGTCATTGGGCGCCCAGACGTCGGACTCGGCGAGCTCGGTGCCGATGGCGATCGTGACATCGGCGTTCTCGACCAGCCTGTGCCCAACGGACGAGGCCAGGATCGAGCCGCAATTCAACGGATGGTCGGCGGCGACCGTACCCTTTGAAGCATAGGTCAGGATGATCGCCGCGCCGAGCTTCTCGGCCAGCGCCTGCAGGGCCGCACCATGGTCCTGCGTGCCGCCACCGGCGACGATCACGGGCTTCCCGGCACCTCCGGCGACGGCTGCCGCGGCCTCGACCGAGGCCTCGTCCGGGCGCAGGGGGCCGGCGATCGGCGAGGTGCGCACCGCAAACTCGGCGACCTTGTCGATCTGGTCGATCGGCAGTTCGATGTAGCAGGGGCGGGGCCGGCCAGCGGCGAAGATGTCGAACGCACGGTTCAGTGCGCCGGGAATCTGGCGGCCGTCGATGATGGTCTGGGCGAAGCTGCAAAGCGGCCTGATGGTCGCAAGCTGGTCGGTGATCTCGTGCAGCCGGCCGCGGCCCGCGCCGAGATCGCCGGTGCCGTTGGTGCTGGCGATCACCAGCATGGGCGAGCTGTCGGCATAGGCATTGCCCACGGCGGTCGCGATGTTGGTGACACCGGGGCCGGTGATGACGCAGCAGACCGCGGGCTTGCCCGAGATGCGGGCGCAGCCGTCGGCCATGAAGCCGCCGCCCTGTTCGTGACGGAACAGCACGTGCCTCATCCCGGCATCGGCGATTCCCCGATAGTACTCCAGCGTATGGACGCCGGGCATCCCGAAGACGGTGTCGATGCCATAGGCCTTCACAAGCTGCATCAGCGCCTGTCCGCGGGTGAGGTTGCCTGCCGCCATGATCTGCCCCTTGTCCGGATGCGCGCGCATCATTCTGACGTGTATGGCAAGCTGTCAACACGCGTCGCTGTCAGGTCAGCCTTGCGGTCAGACGGTCGGTCAGCCGGGTCGCCACGACATCCGTGCGTCGGTGCCGCGCGTCATTGCCACGCATCATTGCGGGGCGCATGGGGAAGCCGGTTGCGGGTGCCGCCCGGCGGCCGCCTCGAAGGCGCGCAGGGCGTTGCGTGTCGGGAGTCGGCCTGTCAGGAGTCGGCGTATGGGCGGCCACGTTGTTCATTCGGCGGTCCGGGTTCGTCCGACGCTCCGGCTATCGGATGCGCGGAATTCTTTTCTCTTGTGCTCACGCGAACGAGACGCGACCTTACGGCCCGGACCCGCCCTCTGGAGACCGCCATGAAACCGTTGCGTTGCCGTTCGCCGGAAGGAAACACGCCCGAACTCTCCGACTGGGGATGTAACTCCGAATACGGCACGCTGACCGATGTGCTGCTCGGCCCTGCCGACAACTACAGGTGGCTCGCCACGAGCTCGATTTCCAGGGCGACCCTGAAGCGCGGTGACGTCTTCGATCGCCAGCTCGCCATGAGGCAGCATCGCGAGATGGTCGGCGCGTATGAGGAAGCGGGCGTCAACGTGCACTGGCTCGAGCCCGACGAGGACCTGCCCTATCAGGTCTACGCCCGCGATTCGTCGTTCATGACGCCCTATGGCGCTGTGGTCACGCAGATGGCCCAGTGGTGGCGGCGCGGTGAGTACGGTCCCGTGATGCGCTTCTACATGGACAAGGGAATCCCGATCTACGACATGGTCACCGCAGGCTCGTTCGAGGGCGGTGACTTCGACATCATCGAACCGGGCTGCGTGCTGATCGGCTGGTGCGGCGAGCGCACCCAGGAGCAGTCGGCCAATCAGGTCCGCCGCTGGTTCGAGAAGGAGGGCTGGGAGGTCCGCATCGCGCCGATCGCCGAGCACTACGTCCACATCGACCTCATGGTCTGCATGTTGGCCGACAGGCTCTGCGCGGTCTGCCTCGATACGACCGATCCCGGAATCGTCGACTGGCTCAAGGCCAGGAACATCGAGATCGTGCCCGTGAACTATCGGGACACCATGGCGCTTGCCTGCAACGTCATGGCGCTCGGCAACGACAGGGTGTTGGCACCCGCCCACGCCAGGGACCTGGTCTCGAAGCTGAAAGCGCTGGGCTTCACCGTCTACGACCCCGACGTCGACGTCTTCACCCGCGGCGGCGGTGGCGTTCACTGCATGGCCCAGTCCCTGCGCCGGGAGCGGGTCTGACCCCTTCGGGAATGCCATCCCGGACAAGGCCCGCAGCGCGAGAGCCCCCCGCCGACGGCGCGCCGTTCAAGCCCTGTCCGGAGCCGCGCGCCGTTTGACAGCATCGCCATGACGGAACCACAGTCGCCCATGGTCGGCATCGTCAGGCGCGTTCTCCTGCTGCTCCTCGCTGTCACCGGTCCGTCCCTGGCCGACGGGACGGGTGACGATGTGGCCCTTGGCGTCATCCTCACGCTGACCGGTGACGGTGCGGAGCGCGATGCGGCGATTGCGCACGGCTATGTCGCGGCGGCCGAACACATCAACGCGGCCGGCGGTATCGTCATCGCCGGAGAACGGCGGTCGATCCGGCTCGAGTTCATGGATGACCGCGGCAGCCCCCGTCGGGCGGCTGCACTGGCAGACGTCCTGGTGCGCTGGCGAGGTGTGACGGTCTTCCTTGGCGGCGGCGATCCGGTACTGACTCAGGCCGTTGCGGCGGACGTCGCCGATGTCGGTTTTCCCGTGTTCGATCCGCTGGGCGTGTCTCCGGCCGATACCGACGGTATCGTGCTCTCCGTCGTACCGCGTGCCCGCGACCGGCTTGTCGCCGTCCTGGCCGGTCTCTCCGTGGGCTACACGATTGCAGGCCAGGACACATCGCGCGTGGCGGTCTCGGTCGCGGCAGGGTCTGCCCGGACCGCGGACACCCTGGCGCAGGCGGCTGCCGACCTCGGGTTTGCTGTCGCCGGATTTGCTGTAGACGGGCACGGTGCGGGCAACCCGGGGATCCTGATCTACGGGCCGTCCCTGCCGGCGCAGCCGGCACGCGACCGTCTCGTCGTGTCGCTGACCTGTGAGGCCGTCTCAGGGGACGCAGGCGCACGCATGTTGTGTGCCGATCATTGGCCGTCGCTGCGCGACACGGCGACAGTGCCGGACTGGCTCGCTGCGCTCGACGAGGCGGGCACCCGCGATGCCGCGCTGACCCTGGCCGCGCTCTCGACTGCGATGTCGTTCGGCCGGTCGGCCCACGGTCCGGTGATTGCCGATGTCCTCCACGCCAACGAACTTGCGACACCGGGCGGACCGGTCCTGCTGTCGGATGGTGCCAACATTGCCGGCGGTACTGCCGTGTTTGCCGTGTCCGACGGTATTCCTGTCCCGTTTCGGGCCTCCGACCCCCTTGGCGACCCCCTTGGCCTCTCCGGAATCGAGTGACGGCCGGCAGTGCGATGCGTGGACGTCTCATGCTCGCTGCGTTGGGCGCTGTGCCTGTCGCGCGGGCCGGGGGTCGCCGGCGGACCGGTTGGCGGGTCGCTCACAGGTGGCGGAACGTGTTGGCGGGATCGCTGTCCATCCGATTGCGCTGATTGCGCAATGCGGCATCGGCCATGATGCCCGACGTGCGCGGCATACGGACGAAGTCGCGCTGCTCCTCGGCCGGCACGGCCGAACGGCGCGTCATCCGGAAGATCGCAAAGCCCGCCAGGGCCAACATCGCGCCGGCCGGAAACCACAGAAAGCCCGGAGGGCCGAGAAGCTCCATGGCCGCACCCGCCATGGTCGGCCCGGCCATGCCGCCGATGCCGTTGGCAAGCAGCAGCCCGCTGGACGCGGCGACCATCTGGTTCGGGTGAAGATGGTCGTTGGTGTGGGCGACCGAGAGCGAATAGAGCGGCATGATGAAGCCGCCGACCACGGCGACGGCAAGGATCTGCAATGTCGGTGAGGGCACACCCAGCAGCACGATCCCCAGCGCCAGCGTGCCGCCCGCGAGCGCGGTTCCGGTCAGGACCAGGCGACGGTCGAACCGGTCGCTCAAGCGGCCCAGAGGCCAGACGAGGATCGTGCCACCCAGGATCGATGCCGAGGCGAGAAGAGCGATGTTGTCGATGCTCAGTCCGATCGCCTTGCCGTAGACCGCGACAAGAGAGACCAGGGCGCCGGCCGTGGCGCCGTTGACGAGGCACCCCGCCACACCCAGCGGGGATACCTCCATGAGCTGTCGGATGCTGAAACGGTCCTGCTCCTCGAAGCGCGGTGCGGCATAGGCCGTCAGGGACAGCGGGATGAAGGCGATCGACACGAGGACGGATGCCGCGACGAAAAGCTCGAATCCCGTCGTCCTGCCGATGTTCAGCAGCAGGGGGCCTGTCGCCATCGAACCGGTCATGACGATCATGTAGAGCGACAGAAGCCGACCGCGTGTCTCGTTGGTGGACCGGTCGTTGAGCCAGCTCTCGGCAACGATGAAGAGGCCGATGTAACAGAAGCCTGTCATCACACGCAGGAAGCCCCAGACGATGGGATCGACGAAGGTGGCGTGCAACAGCGCGGTGATCGATGCGAGTGACGTCAGGGCACCGAAGACGCGAATATGCCCCACGCGGCGGATCAGGCGCGGCGTGGCCAGCGAGCCCAGGACGAAACCCGCGAAATAGCTCGACATAACGAGGCCTGTGACGAGCACGGAGAAGCCCTCGGCCGAGGCTCGGATACCGAGCAGCGATCCCTGAAGCCCGCTCCCGACCATGAGGAGGCCGATGCCGACGAGGAGGGCCCATACGGAAACAATAGCGGCGATCATGGCGTTCGATCCGGTGGCATATGCGCGCGCGCATATGCAGGATAATGGAGTGGAGTTCCACCGCAATCGCCCGTGCGAACCATGCCGCATTTGCGGGCCAAAGGGGGGTATGAAGGGGGGTATGTTGCACGCCTTCCCGAACAGGCGCGGTTGCCGCCATGTCGGACGATCCTGTCGGACGATCCTGCTTGGCGCGGCTGCGGTAACTGCCCCCCAACGTCTGATTCGGGAGCGCGGTTGCCCCTGCAACGCGGAAGCTCTGATGTGGGTGGGAAAGCAAGGGCTGGGGGACCTGGATTCGAACCAGGACTATTCGGGTCAGAGCCGAAGGTTCTACCGTTAAACTATCCCCCAGCAGGGGCACCGAAGCCGTCGCCCGAAGCCGTCGCCTAGGCGAGGGCAGCTTATGCCGAGGGTGGCTGATTCTGTCAACAGAGGCGGCCTTGCACGGGTCCGATCCCGGCCTATGGTCGCCCGACCGTGACCGACCTGCTCTCCGCCATCGCCGAACCTGAATCCCCGCCGCCCTGGCCGCGAGACAAACATGCCGTGCTGCATGAAACCTTCGGCTTCGAGGCGTTCCGGCCGGGCCAGGAGCCGGTGGTCGACCGGCTGATCGCCGGCGGTCATTCGCTGGTGATCATGCCCACGGGTGCCGGCAAGTCGCTCTGCTTCCAGGTTCCGGCGCTGGTGCGCGGCGGGCTCACGGTGGTGGTCTCGCCGCTCGTCGCGCTGATGCAGAACCAGGTTGCCGCGCTCAGGCTCGCGGGTGTGGCGGCCGACACGATCAACGCGTCACGCCACCGCGAGGACAATGTGGCCGTCTGGCGCGACGTCGCCGCGGGCCGGGTCAACCTGCTCTACCTGTCGCCCGAGCGGCTGATGACCGGGCGGATGCTGGCGGCCCTCGCGAAGCTGCCGCTCTCGATGATCGTGATCGACGAGGCGCACTGCATCTCGCAATGGGGTCACAGTTTCCGGCCCGAGTACGAACAGCTCACGGGCCTCAAGGATGTCTTTCCCGGCGTGCCGCTTGCCGCCTTCACCGCGACGGCCGACACGGTGACCCGCGAGGACATCGCCCGCAGGCTCTTCCCCGACGATGCCAGGACCTTTGTGGCCGGATTCGACCGGCCCAACATCCGCCTTGCGGTCGCGCCCAAGGTGAACGTCAGGAAACAACTCCTCGATTTCGTCGCCGGGCGCGAGGGCCGCTGTGGCATCGTCTACTGCCTCTCGCGCAAGCGCACGGAAGAGATGGCGGCCACCCTGGCCGAGGCCGGTCACAAGGCGCTCGCCTATCACGCCGGGCTCGGGTCTTGCGCACGCAAGCAGCTTCTCGATCGCTTCCTGACCGAACCCGACATCGTGATGACGGCGACCATCGCCTTCGGCATGGGGATCGACAAGCCGGACGTGTCCTACGTCGTGCATGTCGACCTGCCCGCGACGGTCGAGGCCTACTATCAGGAAATCGGTCGCGCCGGACGCGACGGCAAGGCAGCCGACGCCGCCATGTTCTTCGGCATCGAGGACATCCGCATGCGCCGCCACTTCATCGAGGACAGCGATGCGTCGGAAGACCGCAAGCGGGTCGATCACCGCCGGCTTGATGCGCTGGTGGCGTTCTGCGAATCGTCGGAATGCCGGCGCGTCGCGCTGTTGCGTTACTTCGGTGAGGAGGGAGAGGCCTGTGGCAACTGCGATGTCTGCCTCGATCCGCCGACCGTGATCGACGGCACGGACGCCGCCCGCCAGGCCGTCGAGGCGGTGATCCGGACGGGCGAGCGCTTCGGTGTGGCCCACATCGTCGACGTGCTGACCGGCAAGGCGACCGGCAAGGTGGTGCAGTTCCGTCACGAGACTCTCGCGGTCTATGGCGCGGGCAGCGATCGCAAGGGGCCGGTCTGGAGATCGATCATACGCCAGCTGGTCGCTGCCCACGTGCTGGAGGTCGACGTTGGCGGCTACGGCGGCCTGCGTGCGACGAGGCGGGGCCGATCCATTCTCGACGGCGGGGAGACGATTGCGCTGCGCCAGGAAACGCTTGCCAAAGCCCGTTCCGTCCGCAAGGCGCGCAGTGCTGTCGAACGCGAGATCGCCGTCGCCGATCCCGGCCTGTTGCAGGCGCTCAAGGATTTGCGGCTGGCGCTCGCGAAGGAGAGGGGTGTGCCGCCCTATGTGATCTTCCATGATGCGACCCTGATCGAACTTGCGGCGGCAAAGCCTGCCGATCGGAAGGCCTTCGCTGGCATCCACGGCGTCGGTGCCAGCAAGCTTGAGCGCTTCGCCGATGGGTTCCTTGCGGTCATCGCGCGTCATGGCTGATTACTGTTGCAATTAAGAATTATTCGCATATAAGATGCAGCGTCCTTCACAATTGGATTCTGCTCCCATGGTTGTTCGTTCAATAGGTCCGGAGATGCTTCTGCGACTGATGCGCTTGGACGCGTATTCCGAAGTGCTTCCGGAGACCATCATCCGGATCGAAATCGCTGTGCCCGAGACGGCTCTCGTGTGCGACGGATTGGCCCGTTGCGCTTGCGCTGGCCACACGCGAAAGCGCGACAACTGATCGCGGTTGCGCCGTTTCCCTTCCACTGCGTTTCGCGTTAGATAGAGAGGTTACGCTGTGCAGTGAGGACAGGTTCGTGGTCGTGGGTATGTACGGAAGTGGGCGCAAGAGACAAAACGGGCGGGGAGCCCGGCGTCCGGCGCAGCACACGTATGCCGCCATCGACCTTGGCACGAACAACTGCCGGTTGCTGGTCGCCAGGCCCAGCCGTGACGGCTTCCGCGTGATTGACGCCTTCTCCCGCATCGTCCGTCTGGGCGAGGGGCTCCATGCCAGCGGCCGCCTGTCGGATGCGGCCATCGAACGGACGATCGATGCGCTTCACATCTGCGCCGGCAAGATGCGGCACCGTCACGTCGACCGGGCGCGTTGCATCGCCACCGAAGCCTGCCGGCGGGCGATCAACGGCAGCGGCTTCCTGGCTCGGGTCGCTGCGGAAACCGGCATGACCTTCGAGATCATCGGTCCCGACGAAGAGGTCCATCTGGCATCTGTCGGCTGTCAGCCCCTGATCGAGTCGTGGGCGCGCCACGTCGTGGTGCTCGACATCGGCGGCGGCAGCACGGAGATCTCCTGGCTCACGATCGACGGTCAGGGCGAGAGCCGGATCGACGCCTGGGTTTCGCTGCCCTGCGGCGTCGTCTCCCTGACCGAATGCATCGGTGGGGACGAGCGGGACGATCCGGGCCATGAGGCCATGGTCAGGCACGTCATCGACGAATTGGCGCCGTTCGAGGCGGCACATCGCCTCTCCGAACGGCTTGCCGGCGGCGACGTCCAGATGATCGGAACCTCCGGCACCGTAACCACGCTGGCCGGCATTCATCTCGACCTGCCGCACTACGACCGCCGCCAGGTCGACGGCATCGCCATCGATTTCGCCGACCTCGCCGTCGTCACGGCAAGCCTTCGTGCCATGACCGTGCCGGAACGCGCCGAGGTGCCGTGCGTCAGCAGGGACCGGGCCGATCTGGTGGTGGCCGGTGCCGCGATCCTTGAGGCGGTGCGTCGCACCTGGCCGCTTGAGCGGCTGACGGTGGCCGACCGGGGACTCCGGGAAGGGATTCTGCTCGGCATGATGTCGCAGGATCGTCTGCATCGGCCCACGGATGCAGAGACCGGGCCATGCCTTCCCCACCCTGCCGCCCAAGCCGCCGAAGCCGCGCAGTGAGCCGGGGCACCGGGCGCCCGCCGGGCCGCGGGCTGAAACAACGCGTCAGAACGGCCAGGCGGCGCAAATCGTCCTCGACCCGCTGGCTGCAGCGCCAGCTCAACGATCCCTATGTCGCAGGTGCCCGGGCGGAAGGTTATCGCTCGCGCGCTGCCTACAAGCTGATTCAGCTCGATGAACGTTTCTCGCTGCTGGGGAAGGGCGTGCGTGTCGTCGACCTCGGTGCGGCACCCGGCGGCTGGTCGCAGGTTGCCGCGGCCGTTGTCGATGATGCCCCTGTTGTCGCGATCGATCTGCTCGCGATGGAACCGATCGACGGCGTCGGGATCATCCGGGGCGACGCGACCGATCCCGGGATGCAGCAGGCCATCCGTCGTGCGCTGGCGGGGCCTGCGGATCTTGTGCTGTCCGACATGGCATCGCCGGCCACCGGCCATCGTTCGACCGATCATCTGCGCACCATGGCGCTGGCCGAGGAGGCCTGTGCCATTGCTGCACGCCTGCTCGCACCCGGTGGCGCGGTTGTCGCCAAGGTGTTGCGCGGCGGTGCCGACGAAACGCTTCTGGCAGCGCTCAGGACCGACTTCGCCAGGGTCGTTCACGCCAAACCCGACGCGAGCCGACAGGATTCGCGCGAGATCTACGTCGTGGCCACCGGTTTCCGCGGCGACGACCGACCCGCACTTTAAGTATTGTCTGACCTGTTGCCTGGTCTATAGGTTTTCGCGCGAGGCGGTCCCGAGCGGGGAACGTCAGAGGTGCCTGCACCTCACTGTATGAACGAGGAGGGACAACGCATGGAATCCCAACGCGATATCGAGCGATTTATCGACAACATGAAGATGGGACGCCTGTCGAAGCGTGATTTCCACGCCGGCCTGGCATCCGTCGGCCTTGGCATGACGCTGATGCCGTTTGCCTCGGGCAAGGGGCGTGCGCAGACCGGCGAGGACCCCGTGTGTTTCACCTGGGCCGGCTACGAAGTGCCCGAGATGCACCTGGACTACATCGAAAAATACGGTAATTCGCCGAACTTCTCGCTCTGGGGCGACGAGGAAGAGGCCGAGGCCAGGATGATCGCCGGCTTCCGGCCCGATCTGACCATGCCGTGTTCCTACAAGGTTCGGAAGTGGAACGACCTGGGCTTCCTGCAGGCGATCGACACCGACCGCCTCGAGAACTGGGACAACGTCATCCCCGCGCTGCAGGGCGTCCCCGACATGGTGGCCGATGGCAACCAGATGATGGTGTGCGCCTGGTGGGGCCTGACATCGGTCACCTTCCGGACCGATCTTGCACCCGAATACGACGATCCCGCGAAGCACACATGGGGCATCCTCTGGGATCCGAAGTATGCCGGTCGCCTGTCGATGATCGACAGCCTGATCGACGGCGTCATGGTGGCGGCGATCTACTCGGGTGCCGCCGATCCCTTCGACATGACACCCGAAGAGGTCCGGGTCACCAAGGACCTCATGGTCGAGCAGCGTCCGCTGCTGCGCTACTACACCAACGATGCGACGAGTTGGGAGCAGGCGCTGGCCTCGGGCGAGCTGATCGCTGCGGTTTCGTGGAACTCCACCCCGCTCAACCTGCTGGAGCAGGACATTCCGGTCGCCTTCATGAAACCCAAGGAAGGCCCGATGACCTGGACCTGCGGCATTTCGCTGATGTCGTTCGCCGACCCGGCGAGGATCGACCGCGCCTATGACCTGATCGACGCCTTCCTCGCGCCGAACACCGGGGAGTTCTGGGTCGGGAGCCATGGCATGGGTCACGCCAACATCAAGACCTATCAGTCGTTCTCGGCGGCCGAGCTCGAGATGCGCGGCCTGCCGCCCGAGGATGTCGAGGGCTACATCAGGTCCGGCATCTTCCAGGCGACCATCCGGAACGAGCCGGAACTTCAGGAGATGTACGAAGAGGTCAAGGCCGGCTTCTGATCGGTCCTCTCCATCGACGCTTTGGCGGGCGACGCTTTGGCGGGGCGGTCTTCGGGCCGCCCCCCTTTGTTTCAGGGATTAGATGTTTTGGGGATTACATGTTTCAGGGATCGTATACTTGACGCCACAGGCTGGGCACCCTGTGCAGAATGCACCGCACAGGACGTGGCGCACAGGGGGACCCGGCAAGGCACACCGCAAAGGCCTCACTCCGATAAAGCTGTTCGGGATGTTCCCGGACGAGAAGGCGGCGCGCTGAAGGGTCGCCGCCGAGCGATGGGCGTGCCCTGCCCATCGCACAACCCGTTCGTCGCACAACCCGACTATGCACATGCGTGCGTCGCTTGGTGCTTGGCCCTCCCGTTCGGTCGTGATAGAGGGCCGCGCTACGTCACACCTGACGAGGTAGCGCCGATGATCCGGGAAGCTCTGACATTCGACGACGTTTCCCTGGTTCCCGCCTACTCCCGGGTTCTCCCCAACACCGTTTCGACTGCCACCCGGCTCACCGACGCGATCGAGCTCCGTATCCCCCTGCTGTCGGCCGCCATGGACACGGTGACCGAGGCGCCGATGGCAATCGCCATGGCGCAGAACGGCGGGCTGGGCGTGATCCACAAGAACATGACAATCGCCGCACAGGCCGGCGAGGTCGTCCGGGTGAAGAAGTTCGAATCCGGCATGGTGGTGAACCCGCTTACCATCGGTCCCGACGCGCCGCTCTCCGATGCGCTCGACCTCATGGCCGCCAACAGGATCTCGGGCGTTCCGGTGGTCGAGCCGGGTACCGAGAAGCTGCTCGGCATCCTGACCAACCGCGACGTGCGCTTCGCCAGCAATCGCTGCCAGCCGGTGCGCGAGCTGATGACGTCGGAGAACCTGATCACGGTGAAGGAGGGTGTCGAGCGCGACGAGGCCCGGCGCCTGCTGCATCGGCACCGGATCGAGAAGGTTCTTGTGGTCGACAACGCCCACCGCTGCATCGGGCTGATCACGGTCAAGGACATTGAGAAGGCCGAAGCGCATCCCAACGCCTGCAAGGACAGGCAGGGCCGCCTGCGCTGCGGCGCAGCGACCGGCGTTGGCGAGGACGGTTTCGCCCGCGCCGAGGCGATGATTGATGCCGGTGTCGACGTTGTTGTGGTCGACACGGCCCATGGCCACAGCCAGGGCGTGATCGACGTTGTCGCGGCGATCAGGAAACAGTCGAACGACACCCAGGTCATCGCCGGCAATGTTGCGACGTCCGAGGGTGCGCGCATCCTGATCGACCAGGGCGCCGACGCCATCAAGGTCGGCATCGGACCGGGTTCGATCTGCACTACCCGCGTCGTGGCCGGTGTCGGTGTGCCCCAGCTCACCGCCATCATGGACGTCGCCGAGGAAGCGGCAAGGTCGAACACGCCGGTCGTGGCCGACGGCGGCATCAGGTTCTCGGGCGATCTCGCCAAGGCTGTCGCCGGTGGTGCCGATATCGCAATGATCGGCTCCCTTCTGGCGGGAACGGACGAAGCGCCGGGCGAGGTCTTTCTGGTCGGCGGCCGATCCTACAAGCAGTATCGCGGCATGGGCTCGCTGGGCGCAATGGCGCGCGGTTCGGCCGACCGCTACTTCCAGCAGGACATTTCCGACGTCGTGAAGATGGTGCCCGAGGGTATCGAGGGTCGCGTCGCCTGCAAGGGGCCGATGCATCGCATCGTGCACCAGCTTGTCGGCGGCCTGCGCTCGTCCATGGGCTACACCGGTCACGCCGATCTCGCGTCCATGCGGCAGAACTGCAATTTCGTCCGTCTGACCAACGCGGGCCTGCGCGAAAGCCATGTGCACGACGTGACGATGATGCACGACGCCCCGAACTATCAAACCGACAGGTAGGCCAAACCGACAGGCAGGTCATGGTCGAGTTACGCAACGCCCAGAGATCCGACGCCCCGGCGATTGCGCGCGTCCACGTCGAGAGCTGGCGCACGACCTATGCCGGCATGCTGCCCGACGCTCACCTGCTGAGCCTTTCGGTGCCCCGGCACACCGCCTTCTGGACCCGTCTGCTGACGCCCCGCGGCGACGCCATCGTCGTGGCCGATGATCCCGACGAGGGCGTCGTGGGTTTTGGAAGCTGCGGGCCGATTCGTCAGGCGGAACAGCCGCGCGGCGGCGACTGGTCGGGCGAGATCCGCACGCTCTACCTGCTCACGGACTGGCACGGTCGGGGCATCGGACGCCTGCTGCTGACCTGGCTGCTCGACCGGCTCCGTGCCCGTGGTTTCGATCGCGTCCTGCTCTGGGTCGTCGAAGCGAATCCGACCCGCTTCTTCTACGAGGCCATGGGCGCACGCCGGATCGCCCGCCGCAGCGAACCCTTTGCCGGCGTCATGCTCGACGAACTGGCCTATGGCTGGAGACCCGAATGGCAGACCCCGTGATCCGTTTCCGCAATCGAAATCGCATCGTGCCGCGCGTCGCCGATATCGATTATTCTGGCGCAATGTGCCACGCTGCCTGCCGGACTGCGCCCTGCGGGAACCCGGCCTGACAGATGCCCGCCGGTGCGGCCCCTCGATCGACCTCACCGACCCCGATGGCAACACCATTGGATGCAAGGGTCATCGAACGCGAGGACCATCGAACGCAAGGGCTCGCCCGAAACCGCGACGGAGACCGGATGACCGAAACGCCCCGTGCCGACAAGGTCCTGATTCTCGACTTCGGATCGCAGGTGACCCAGCTGATCGCCCGCCGCGTGCGCGAGGCCGGAGTCTATTGCGAAATCCTGCCGTGCACGGTGCCCGACACCCGCATTCGCGCGTTCGGTGCCCGGGCGATTATCCTGTCGGGCGGGCCGGCCTCGACCACGTGGGACACCGCGCCCGAGGCGCCACCCGCGGTGTTCGACCAGGGCGTACCGATCCTCGGCATCTGTTACGGCGAGCAGACCATCTGCGCCCGGATGGGCGGTGCCGTGGAGGTCTCCGACCGGCGCGAGTTCGGCCGCGCCTTCATCGACATCGAGGCCGATTGCGACCTCTTCCAAGGTCTCTGGTCACCCGGTGAACGCCACCAGGTGTGGATGAGCCACGGCGACAGGATCACGAGGATTCCCGAGGGCTTCAGGGTCGTCGCCACTTCGGAGGGGTCGCCCTATGCCGCGATTGCCGATGACGAACGCCGCATCTTCGCCGTGCAGTTTCATCCCGAAGTGGTGCACACGCCCGACGGCGGCCGCCTGCTGTCGAACTTCGTCCACAAGGTCGCAGGACTCTCCGGCGACTGGTCCATGGCCGCCTTCCGCGCCCAGGCGATCGAGGCAATCCGCGAGCAGGTCAGGGACGGCCGTGTCATCCTGGGCCTCTCGGGCGGGGTCGACAGCTCCGTTGCTGCCGTGCTGTTGCATGAGGCGATTGGCGACCGGCTGACCTGCGTCTTCGTCGACAACGGCCTTCTGCGCATGGACGAGGCGCGCCAGGTCGAGGAGCTCTTCCGCGGCCACTACAACATGCCGCTCGTGGTTCACGACGCTTCCGACCTCTTCCTGGGCAAGCTCGAGGGCGTCACCGACCCCGAGCAGAAGCGCAGGATCGTCGGCGCCACCTTCATCGACGTTTTCGAGCACGAGGCGAACAGGATCGGCGGTGCCGGGTTCCTCGGCCAGGGCACACTCTACCCGGACGTGATCGAGAGCGTCAGCTTCCACGGCGGCCCCTCGGCCACCATCAAGTCGCACCACAACGTGGGCGGCCTGCCCGAGCGCATGAACATGCAGCTTGTCGAACCCCTGCGCGAGCTCTTCAAGGACGAGGTGCGCGCACTGGGTCGCGAGCTCGGCCTGCCCGAAACCATGGTTGGCCGCCATCCGTTCCCGGGCCCCGGTCTTGCCATCCGCATCCCCGGCGAGATCACCCGCGAGAAGATTGCCATCCTGCAGAAGGCCGACGCCATCTACATTGAGGAGATGCGCAACGCCGGCCTTTACGACGCCATCTGGCAGGCCTTTGCCGTGCTGCTGCCCGTCAGGACTGTCGGCGTCATGGGCGATGAACGCACCTACGACCACGTCTGCGCCCTGCGCGCGGTCACCGGCACCGACGGCATGACCGCCGACTGCTACCCTTTCGATCACATCTTCCTGGGACATGTCGCGAGCCGGATCGTCAACGAGGTCCGGGGCATCAACCGCGTGGTCTATGACGTCACATCGAAACCGCCCGGCACGATCGAGTGGGAGTAGGGGGCACTCTGCGCGATCCAGCCACCGACGCAGTGTTGGCTATTTCAACATCCTGTTGAATCCAGCCCCATCCAGCCCCATCCCACCAAAAATGCGCAACGAGTTTCGCATCAAGACACACCCCGTCTTTCCCATGCCTCCAGTGTTGTTCGTCGCAGCCTCCATACGCCGCCGCGACAACCGCGCCTCCGCCCTCTTGCCGCAGAACGAGAACCGGAACGGCAACTTTGCTGCCGATCCGACCACCGAGACCCTGCTTGATGCCGCGATGATTCCAGTCCAGGCACGCCTGACCGAAGAGTTGCTGGCCGTCGAATATACGGGTGCCGGTCCCGAAGCGCATGTGAAGCGATGACAGGGCGTTGGCTGTTTCTTGTCGTGGTGGTCGGTCTTGCGTCTCATACCGCACAGGCGGAGACGCTGGGTCCTTACATTCACGGCGAGTTCCGCGAGAACGATGGCAAGCTGATCGTTTGCTACGACGAGGCAAGCGCCGTCAACGCGGCCCAGGCGGTCAATGCCGCGTTCATGGCGCTGTTGCCGGAAATCGAGGCGGCGTCCGACGAACAGACGCTCCAGCTGCTCTATCAGACCGATCTTTATCCCTCGCCGGGATGGCAGGACCTGCTGAAAGCCATTCGTGAACTGCGTTGCGACCTCGTGGACGAGGCGAGCCACGTCTCTCGGTCGACCGTCTTCAGGGGACCTGCTGACCTCATCTCCTACGGTGCGTCCCACAGCGTCGTGCGCTCCGACTTCGTCTCGCAGTTCACCCAGGCCACAACCCGGGGCTGGGTGGTTACGACGGAAGAGGTGCCTTGACCACGACCTCCTGCTGCAAGCCGACGATCTTCTCGAAGCCCTCGTCCGTCGGTTCTTCGAAGAAGTCGTCCTGGGCCTCCACCACACCGAACGTGACGCCGAGGTGCTTCCATACACTGGAATCCGTCTTGATTTGGCCCCGCATCGCGGTGTCGAGATCAGTGATTGTTGAGACGGCTTCCGAGAACGCTTCCTTGTCGACGTAGCCGGCGCCGGCGAAGGCACGGATGCACTCGCTCACCGGCAGGCTGTAATCGATTGCTGCCGAGAGATGCGTGTCTTCGCGTTTCCTGGTGGTTTCGATGCTGTCGGAGTCGTCGAAGCGGAACTCGCGCGCATCGAAGCTGAGCGCCAGGAAGCGCGATTCGTTTTCGACGCCGATCGCATCAATCGACGTGGTCTCGAAACCCAATGCCAGATTCTAAAGTGCCCATGTTGTAGCTGAACTGGTCGTCAGTGGTGTTCGCCCTGGCGATGCTTCCGGTCAGGATAACATAGGCCGAATCGTTTGCAGGCTGGCAGATCTTCGCTCAGCGATAGCATGGTGGCCGTGCTGTCTGCGGGATCGGCATCGGCATCGGCGAAGTCCGTCAACGCCATGTCGACGCCGAACCGCGCGGAAGGGTACCGCTGTGGGATCGGTCATGCGGCCGCCAAAAAAGTACGAAG
Source organism: Rhodospirillales bacterium (assembly GCA_014323865.1). Lineage (NCBI taxonomy): Bacteria > Pseudomonadati > Pseudomonadota > Alphaproteobacteria > Rhodospirillales > Rhodospirillales bacterium. The sequence goes on from JACONG010000014.1 coordinate 47,963, forward strand.
GAATCTCCCTGTGCAGCGCCAGTCCGAGTGACAGGCGCTCGTCGGTTTCGCGCCGGGGGCACAAACAGCAGATCGAACTGCGCGTCGCGTGCAATGCCGTCGATCCAGCCCGTGATCAGATCCCAGTTGGGATCATCCGCCTCGGCGTCGCGTTTCTCCGCCGATATCAGACCACGCCCGCTGTCGGCTAGGATATCGTTGGCCGCCGCTGCGTCGTCACTGGTCGATGCCAGAGCTTTGGCACGCCACGAGAGCGCACTTGCTCCTCAATCCGGATCAAGGCCGCCGGTCGTCGTCTGGGTGCCGAGCGCCAACTCGCGCTGTCGCGGCGGGAAGGCATGCGTCATCGTCGCAAAGCAGGCGGGGAAGATAATGGCCGTGCCCACTTTTTGCAGGGCGTGTCCGGCGATCAGCCAGGCCAGGTCGGATGCCGACCCCGCGAGGATGCGGCGTCTGATCTAGAGTTGTGCTAGTCGATGCGTGCTACGTGAGCGCACGATTGAGGACTGAAGATGCCGAGACTCGCATCAAGCCGAGCTCTGGCTCTTTGTCTGTTAGCTTCGCCTTCGGCAGTTCAAGTTCATCTTCCAGAAAAAGCTGCTGACGATAATCCCATCGACTGCCAAGGATGGTTCGATCAGCGAGACAGTCCTGGTGCCGCTCGGCTCCACCACGCCTTACAGTTGTGCCGCCGGAACGACATGATCAATGAAGCGTGCCTTCTCTACACGCTATTCGAGATTTGATCCTGGTCGGACCTTCGACTGTGCAAAGCGGTCACAGATGAGGGAAAGATGGGAACCATCATGATGGCAATGATGATGGTCGGAGCCGAGAGCCTCTACATACACAGAGGACGTCTTCTAGGACGGCGTCCGCCGTGGGGCCCTGTTCAACCGTCTCGAACAGTGGGATCCCACTGTTCTGCTGGCCTATGCATTCAGCGGGGCGTGCGAAGACACGCCGGACGGCGATGTCTATGGGACCGACATTGAAGCAAATCGCCAGGACAAGCTGGAATTCTTCGAAGCCGAAGCAAGCACGCTTCAGTAACAGGTGGAACCTGGTGCGCTGGTGCGGTAGTCAGTCGGATTGAGATGCGATCTTGCGCTCCCGGCTGAAGGCGTAGAGGCCGCCGGCGACCACGATGCCGATGCCGGTGATCGTCCAGGTATCCGGGAAGTCGTCGAACAGCAGGTAGCCCATCATCGTGGCCCACAGGACCATGGTGTAGCTGAACGGCTGCAGCAGGGATGCAGGTGCCAACTGGAGGGCCCGGAATAGCACCAGATGGCCGGCGCTGCCCAGCGCACCGACCGCCAGCATCAGCAGCCATCCCTCGCGATCCAGCGGAGCCCACATGAAGGGCGCCACGCAGGCCAGGATGGCGACGGCGATGAAGGCCGTGTAGAGCGAGGTTGTCTCGACGCTGTCCCGGAGACCGACCTTGCGGATCAGCACCTGGAAGAGCGCCCAGAGGAAGGCCGCGGCGATCGCGACCAGGGCGGCCGACTCCATGACGCCGGAGCCGGGCCTGACGATGATAAGTACACCGACGAAGCCGACGCCGACCGCGACCCAGCTGTGCCAGCCGATCCTCTCACCCAGCATCGGCACGGCGAGCGTTAAGGCGATCAGCGGTGAGACAGCCGCGATGCCATGCACATCGGCGAGTGGCAGCAGGCTGAAGGCCCAGATGAAGACGTAGATCTCGGCCAGCATGACAAGGCAGCGCAGGACCTGAAGGCCGGGCCTGTCGGATTTCAGTGTGGCGACGAAACCCTTTCGTGCGGCAAGCGCGATCGCGACGACGAGGAAGAAACAGAACCGGATCAGCAGGATCTGGGCGATGGAATGGTCCTCGACGAGCCATTTGGCCGTCGCATCCATCGAGGCCATGAGGCACATGGCGAGCACCATGAGTGCGATGCCGAGGCCGTGGCGTGCGGTGCGCTCCTGAACGGCTGGATCGGTCAAGCGGTCAGGCCAGGTCGGCCAGCCGGGGCCCCTCGGCATGCCGCGCAGCCTCGGCGTTCATCCGGCCCGTCAGCATCAGGCCGAACATCTGGAAATCGCCGATCAGGCTCCAGACAGGATGGGTGAAGGTCGCCGGTTTATTGCGCTCGACGAAGGCGTGGCTGAGCCATGCGAAGCCGTAGCCGAAGACCGGGATGGCCGGCAGCAGCCAAGGGTCCGCCTTCACGATCGTCAGAATCGCGATCACGATGACGCCGGCGGTCCCGATGAAGTGGAGCCATCGGGTCGTGTTCTTCAGGTGCTCGCGCACATAAAAGGGCCAGAATTCACGGTAGGATTGGAGTCGAGCCATGAAAAAGACATAGGCTGTGGAGCCATTTACGCAAGAACGGCGGAGTTTTTTCCGGCGCATTGCTGCACCGACCGCAGATCGTTAAGTTTGCCGCCTGATTCGTCTCTGGCAGGATGGTGAATATGGCCGATACCGGCGATCAATTGTTACGCGAAGTCAAGGAAGATCTTCAGCGGGAGCAGTGGCTCCGGCTGTGGAAGGCCTATGGCCGCTACGTAGTGGGTGCCATCACGCTGGTGGTCCTGATCGTGGCTGGCTACACCGGCTATACGAACTGGCGCAAAGGCCAGCTTGTCGAGAACGGCCATACCTTCTGGTTGGCGGATCGCGCCGCCACGCTCGGCGACAACGACGAGGCGCAAGCCTATTTTAACGCATTGCTCGAGGATGGAAACGCCGGCTACCCCTATCTTGCTGGCCTTCGCCAGGCGCAGATTCTGGCTCGCGACGGCGATCGCGAGGCCGCTGTGGCGATCTACGATCAACTCGCGGGCATGAATGCGGTCGACGAACGCTATCGCCAGCTTGCCGCGCTCTATGCCGTCATCCTTCTTGTCGATGATGGCGACAGTACCGACGTCATGGCCAGGATAGAACCCCTGCTGGCCGGAGACTGGCGGCATTCAGCGATGGAAATGAAGGGGCTTCTGGAGATACGCGACGGCGAGACCGCCGCCGCAGCGGCGACCTTCGAAGCGATCATCGCGGACCCCAACACGCCGATCACACTCCGGAACCGGGCCTCCGAACTGCTGGCGATTGCAGGCGGCCGCGCATGATCATCCGCCGTCTCGGCATTGTAGCGCTCGGGCTTGTGCTGACAGGTTGCGGATCCGATGGCTTCGACTGGCTCGGTGAACCGCCACCCCCGCCGCTCAAGGGTGACCGCATCGCTGTGCTTGATCTCGAGACGGAGCTTCAGGCCGACGCCGGGGTTGAAAACACGCCGGTCATCCTGCCGCTGCCGACCGACACGCCCAACTGGCCACAGTACGGCGGTCGGCTTGACAAGGCGATGCACCACGTTGCCGCGCCGGGTGCCTTGGAGGAGATCTGGTCCCGCAGCATCGGCGAGGGGCAGGGCCGCTTCCGCAAGCTGATTGCCCAGCCGGTAGTCGCACTCGGCCGCGTCTTCACGCTCGATGCTGACACCACGGTTCGGGCCTTCGATGCCGCCACAGGCGATTCGCTCTGGAGCTTCGACATTGAGCCCGAGGACGAGGACGAGGGCGGATGGGGCGGCGGCCTGGCGTTCTATCGTGACCGTCTCTACGTCACGACCGGTTATGGCGAGCTGATCATGCTCGATCATGAGACGGGCGAGGAGTACTGGCGCGTCAGGATCGGTCCGCCCCTGCGCAAGCCGCCGACCGTGAGCCAGGGTCGCGTCTATCTCGTCACGTCCGACAACGAGCTGGTCGCGCTCAATGCCGATACCGGCGATATCCTGTGGTCGCATCGGGGCCTTGACGAGATTGCCGGCCTGCTTGGCGGCGGCAGCCCGGCCGTTTCAGGCTCGGTCGTGATTGCCAGTTACCTGTCGGGCGAGCTCTATGCTCTGCGCGCCGAAAACGGGCGGGTTGTCTGGGTTGACACCTTGGCCTATGCCGCGCGCTTCGGCTCACTCGCTGCGCTCAACGACATCAACGGCAGCCCGGTCATCGACCGCGGGCTCGTCTTCGCCATCAGCCACAGCGGGCGTCTGGTGGCGATCGACCTCGCGAGCGGTGCGCGCGTCTGGGAACGTGACATCGCAGGCGTGCAGACACCCTGGGTCGCTGGTGATTATCTCTACGTCGTCACGATCGACGGTCACGTCATCTGCCTCTTCCGTCTCGACGGGCGGATCCGCTGGGTCACGACGCTTCCGCAGTTCGAGAATCTGGAAGACCGTGAGGACCCGATCCAGTGGACCGGGCCGGTGCTGGCCGGCGACCGTTTGCTTGTGGCCGGCTCCGATGGCCGTGCTGCCTCGGTGTCGCCCTACACTGGCGTCGTGCTCGGTATGGTCGATCTGGGCAGCGGCCTGCCGCTTTCGCCCGTTGTCGCGAGCGAGATCGTCTACTTCGTCGAAGAGGCGGGCGAGCTCATCGCCCTGCGGTAGGTGCGCGATGTCCTCCTTCACGGTCGCCATCGTCGGCCGGCCGAATGTCGGCAAGTCAACACTCTTCAACCGCCTGACTGGCAAACGTGTGGCCATTGTCGATCCCGCACCCGGCGTCACGCGTGATCGCCGCGAGGGCGAGGGTAGCATCGGCCCGCTGACCTTTCAGGTGGTCGACACCGCCGGTCTTGAGGAGGCCGAACCCGGCACGGTTGCCCACCGCATGCGCATTCAGACCGATCGCGCGCTCGATGAAGCCGATCTTCTTCTCTTCGTCATCGATGCCCGTGCTGGCGTGACACCCGACGACGAACACTTCGCCCGTGAATTGCGCCGCACCGGGACACCCATCGTCTTGGTCGCCAACAAGGCCGAGGCGCGCGTCGCCGACGCAGGCTTCTATGACGCATTTTCGCTCGGCACCGGCGATCCCGTTCCGTTCTCCGCCGAACACGGCGAGGGCATGGGCGATCTCTACCAGGCGGTCGCACCTTATGCGGAAGCGGCCGAGGAGGAGAGCGACGCCGCGGCCGAGGGACCGCTGCGGCTCGCGATCGTCGGCCGGCCGAATGTCGGCAAGTCGACGCTGGTCAATCATCTGCTGGGCGAGGACCGGATGATCACCGGCCCGGAACCGGGACTGACGCGCGATGCCATCGCCGCGCGCTGGTCGTTCGAGGGCCAGGCGATCGAGCTGGTCGATACGGCAGGCATGCGGCGCAAGGCCAGGGTGCGGGAACAGGTCGAAAAGCTCTCCGTCTCCGATAGCCTCAACGCCATCCAGTTCGCCCACGTCGTCGTGGTCATGCTCGACGCCGGTCAGGCCTTCGACAAACAGGATCTCGCCATTGCCGATCTGGTTGATCGTGAAGGCCGATCGATCGTCGTTGCGATCAACAAGTGGGATCTCGTCAAGGACCAGGTCGCCATGCGGCGCGAGTTCGAACTCAGACTGGGTGAACTGCTGCCCCAGATCCGTGGCGTGCCGCTCGTGACGCTCTCCGCACTGAACGGGCGCGGTACGAAGCGCTTGATGCCGGCCGTTGTGGAAAGCTATGGGCATTGGAACCGCCGCATCGGCACGGCCGATCTCAACCGCTGGCTCGAGGACGCCGTCTCGGCCCATCCGCCGCCTGTTGTTCGTGGCGGTCGCGTCAAACTGCGCTACGCCACACAGGGCAAGTCGCGCCCGCCGACCTTCACCGTCTTCGGGACGCGGGTGTCCGATCTGCCGGACTCCTATCGCCGCTATCTGATCAATCGCCTGCGCGACGACTTCGACCTGCCGGGAACCCCGCTCCGGCTGCGCTTCAAGGCCCCGAAAAACCCCTACGCCGAACGGTCCTGACCCTCAGCAGAGTGTCTCGGCGTCGATCCGCGCCCCGTTCTCGGTCCAGTCCGGGAGCGCCATTCTGATGAAGGCTTCGGCAATGGTCTCGGGCAGGGGAAGCGTTTCCGGGTCTTCGCCCGGGAAGGCCCGGGCACGCATGGCGGTCCGCAGGATGCCGGGATCGAGCAGGTTGGCCTTGATATCGGTCTTGCCGAGCTCGCGCGACCAGCAGGTGACGAGCGCCTCCAACGCAGCCTTTGTCGCGGCATAGGTCGTCCAGTAGGGGCGCAGCGACTGTGCTGCACCCGAGGTGACGAAGATCGCGCGGCCGGCGTCGGACCGGCGCAGCAGCGGGTCCATGCTGCGGATCAGCCGCGCGTTCGCCGTGACGTTGATGTCGAAGGCCTGCTGCCAGATTTCGGGAACGATGTGATGGGTTGGTGTCAGCGTACTCAGCACTGCGGCGTTGGCCACCATGATGTCGAGATGTCCGAAGCGCTCGTAGAGCGCAGCACCCATGCGGTCGATGCCGTCGAAGTCCGTCAGGTCGAGCGGTACTAGCACCGACGGTTTGCCGCCCGCCTGGCGTACGTCGTCATCGACCTCTTCGAGGCCGCCGACCGTGCGCGCCACCAGCACAAGCTGCACACCTTCCCGACCATAGGCCCGCGCCACCGCCGCACCGATGCCGCGCGATGCGCCCGTGACGAGTGCGATACGGCCTTCGAGACGAGCTTCAGACATCACTCCACCTTTCTGTCATCCCGGGCGACTACAGGAAGACGCCGGGACATCGAGAGGGTTTGCCCGTGCCTGTCGAGGTCCCGGCTCGGCGCGCCTGAGGCGCTTGGCCGGGATGACATGTCAACAGTTGGGATCGTCCAGCAGGGACAGCTGTTGGGCTTCGATGCCGCCGTCGCGATCGACCAGCGGGACCGGATACTCGCCCGTCAGGCAGGCGTCGCAGTAATGCGGCTTTTCCTTCACTCGGCCTTCCGGCTTGCCGGTGGCCCGATAGAGACCGTCCACCGTCAGATAGGCCAGCGTGTCGACACCGATGAAATCGGCCATCTCGTCGATGTTCATGCGCGAAGCGAGCAGTTCCTCGCGGGACGGGGTGTCGACCCCGTAGAAGCAGGAGTGTGTGTTGGGTGGGCTCGCGATCCGCATGTGGACCTCGGTCGCACCGGCATCGCGTACCATGGCGACGATCTTGGTCGAGGTTGTGCCGCGCACGATGGAGTCATCCAGCAGGATCACCCGCTTGCCTTCCAGCTCGGCGCGATTGGCGTTGTGCTTCAGCTTTACACCCAGGTGCCGGATGTTCTGGGTCGGCTGAATGAAGGTGCGGCCGACATAGTGGTTTCGGATGATCCCGAGAGTGAAGAGCAGGTTGGCTTCCTCGGCATAACCCAGCGCGGCCGGCACGCCGGAATCGGGCACGGGTACGACGACATCGGCGGCCACGCCGTTCTCGCGCGCAAGCTCCGCGCCCATCCGTTTGCGAACCTCATAGGCGTTGCGGCCGTCGACCAGGCTGTCGGGGCGGGCGAAGTAAATGTACTCGAAGACGCAGAAACGTTGTGCCTCGGCCTTGAAGGGCTTGAACGAACGAAGCCCGCCATGGTCGATGATAACCAGTTCGCCCGGTTCGATATCGCGCACGAAGGTCGCACCCATGATGTCGAGCGCGCAGGTCTCGGACGTCAGGACATAGGCACCGTCAAGCTGGCCGAGCACCAGAGGCCTGACCCCGAGGGCATCACGAACACCAATCATCGCGGTGTCGGTCAGGGCAACCAGCGAGTAGGCGCCGACGACCTGTTTGAGCGCATTGATCAGGCGGCCGGCCATGTCGTCCATGTCGCTGAGCGCGACGAGATGCACGATGATCTCGGTGTCCGAGGTCGACTGGAAGATCGCACCGCACTTTACCAGATCCTGACGCACGGTATGGGCGTTGGTCAGGTTGCCGTTGTGCGCCAACGCCAGCCCGCCCATGTCAGTCTCGACGAAGATGGGCTGCACGTTGCGCAAAACGGTGTCGCCGGTGGTGGCGTAGCGGTTGTGCCCGATCGCGGCATGGCCCTTGAGACGATCCATGATCGCATCGCTGGCGAAGACGTCGGAAACCAGTCCGAGGTCTCGGTGAACGTGAAATTTCGTGCTGTCGAAGGCGACGATGCCGGCCGATTCCTGGCCGCGGTGCTGCAGGGCATGAAGACCGAGCACGGTGTGGGCGGCGGCATCTTCCGTGCCGAAAATGCCGAACACGCCGCACTCTTCGTGCAGACGGTCATCGTCGAAGGGGCGGCTAAACAGGAAACGCGTCACGCGGTGCGGCCTCGTTTCACTCTTCGGCTCCGATCATCTCGTCGAGCGCGGAACGGTCACCCTCATTATACCCGTCTTCCGGTGGATTGCCAGTTTCGCCCGCGCCCGGCTGGGGATCGATAAGGTCGTTGTAGTCGACGCCGAGCTCGTCGAGCGTCGATGACGTGTCCTTCAGTTGCTGGGCGACCCGGTTGCCGTGCAGGCCCCAGTCCTCGGGAACGAGCGCCAGCATGACCTCGGCGCCTTCGGCAACGGCCGGTGTCAGCTTGGCTTCCTGCAGCCACTGCGGGTGCTCCTCAATCGGTGCCATGAGCGTGTAGAGCAGGTAGATCAGGCAGACGATCAACACACCGCGCACCAGCCCGAAGACAAAGCCGAGCGAGCGGTCGAGCACGTTGAGCTTGGAGTCTTCGGTCCGCTTCACGACGACCATCGAGATCAGCGTCATGGCCGTCAGCGCCAGGACGAAGAGGCCCGCCGCATTGGCCAGCGCCGAAATCAGCGGGTCGCCGCCGACCCATTCGGTCACAAAGGGCAGGGTGTAGCTGTAGAGGTAAACGGTTGCCGCGACCGCGCCGCCCCAGGTCGCAAGGAAGAAGAACTCACGCAACGCACCACGGAAATAGGCCAGGAATCCCGAAAGGAAGATGATTCCCAAGGCCACCAAGTCGGCGATAGAGAGTGGCAGATCGTTCATCGGCACCCGCTGTTGCCGTAGATCAAGTCCACGAGGGAGACCAGTTCCCCTATGGCACGTGTCTGCAAACTGCTTCCGACGGTGGCCTTGCCCTTTCGGTCTGGCATCACGGCCTTGGTGAAGCCGAGTTTGGCGGCTTCGCTCAGGCGCACCTCGGACTGGCTTACCGGCCGAATCTCGCCCGCCAGCCCGACTTCGCCGAAGACAATTCCATCGTGGGGCAGGGGCTTCGCTGCCATCGAGGAGATCAGCGCCGCTGCCACCGCCAAGTCTGCCGCCGGCTCACGAATGCTGAAGCCGCCAGCGACGTTGAGATAGACATCGTGAGCGCCCATCGCAAGGCCGCAGCTGGTATTGAGCACCGCGAGCACCATGGCGAGGCGGCCGGAATCCCAGCCGACCACGGCTCGGCGCGGTGTGCCGAGCGCCGAGGGCGCCACCAGCGCCTGAATCTCCATCAGCATCGGCCGACTGCCCTCGATCCCGGCGAACACCACGGTGCCGGCGACATCCTCGTCGCGTCGATCCAGAAACAGTGCGGAGGGGTTGGGAACCTCGTCGAGACCGTGATCGGTCATCTCGAAGACGCCGATCTCGTCGGTCGGCCCGAAGCGGTTCTTCACCGCACGCAGAATCCGGAACTGATGGCCGCGCTCGCCCTCGAAGTAGAGGACGGTGTCGACCATGTGCTCCAACACCTTGGGCCCCGCGATCTGGCCTTCCTTGGTGACATGACCGATGAGCAGCAGGATCGTCCCGGTTTCCTTGGCGTGGCGGATCAGCTCCTGGCCCGCACCGCGCACTTGGCCAACCGTTCCGGGTGCCGAATCCAGGTTGTCGAGGTACATCGTCTGGATCGAGTCGACGACCACCAGATCGGCGCGGTCTTCCGAGAGGCTCGTCACGATGTCGCGCACGTTCGTCGCGGCGGCCAGCCCCAGCGGTGCACTCTCGAGGCCCAGCCTGCGGGCGCGCAGCCGGACCTGATCGATCGCTTCCTCACCGGAGAGATAGATGCAGCGCGCCCCGGCGCGGCTCAGATTGGCCGCCGCCTGCAGCGCGATGGTCGACTTGCCGATACCGGGATCGCCGCCCAACAGCAACGCGGAGCCGGGGACGAGGCCCCCGCCGAAGACCCGGTCGAGCTCGGCGATGCCGCTGGTCATCCGGGGCGGCGGCTCCGAAGCGCCCGCCAGGCTTTCGAAGGTCAGGCGGCGCCCCTTATATTTGCCCTTGAGCCCGCCGGGAGCGCTCTTATCGACGGCTTCCTCGACGACCGTGTTCCACGCTCCGCAGCCCTCGCAGCGACCGACCCACTTCCTGTGTTCGGTGCCGCAGGACTGGCAGATGAAGCGTGACGCCGTTGCCGTCATGTCAGATCCGTTCCACCCGGGATGTCATCCCGGACAAGGCCCGCAGGGCCGCCGATCCGGGCTCCCGGGCCGCGCCGCCCCTGCGTGACGGAATCCCGGCTCTCCCGTGGGGCGGCCGGGATGACGGTTTGATCTTGTTCACGGCCGTCGGACGTTCATGGCGATGGGGCCTTCGGCGCGGCCGTTGATGAACTGGTCGACGAAGGCGTTGCCGCTGGTGTCAATCTCGCTCACCGGACCGGTCCAGACGAGCTCACCGCCGTGCAGCATGGCGACCCGGTCGGCGATCTTGCGCACGCTCGCCATGTCATGAGTGATCGAGACCGTGGAGACGCCCAGCTTCTCGCGCACCGAGACGATCAGTTCGTTGATCACGTCCCCGGTGATCGGGTCGAGCCCGGTGGTCGGTTCGTCGAAGAAGATGATCTCGGGCCGGGCCGCGATGGCGCGGGCCAGAGCGACACGTTTCATCATGCCGCCGGAGAGCTCGGCAGGATGCAGGTTGGCGATGTCCTCGCCCAGCCCGACCATGCCGAGGTTCTCGATCGCACCCTCGCGCGCCTCGCGCCGGGTGTGCCCGCGTTCCTGAAGCAGGCGGAAGGCGACGTTCTCCCAGACCGAGAGGCTGTCGAAGTGCGCGCCGCCCTGGAACAGCATGCCGAACTTCGACATCAGCGCATCGCGCTCGCGGCCGCGCAGGCCGACAGCGTTCTGACCGTCGATCAGAATCGTGCCCTCGTCGGGCTGGATCAGGCCCAGGATACACTTGATGGTGACCGACTTTCCGGTGCCGGAGCCGCCGATGACGACAAGCGATTCGCCCTCGGCGACGTCGAAGTCGACGCCGTCCAACACGGTCTTGCGCCCGAAGCTCTTCTTCAGGCCGCGCACATGGATCTTGGCGATCGTTCCGGTCATTGTGCGAAGAAGATCTCGGTGACGACGTAGTTGAACGTCAGGATGAGGATTGAGCCCGAGACCACGGCGTATGTCGTCGCCTGGCCGACGCCTTGGGCACCCCGGCGCGAATGATAGCCGTGATAACAGCCCATCAGCGCGATCAGGAAGCCGAAGACGGCGGCCTTCACAAGGCCCGAGATCACGTCCATCGGCTCGAGGATGTCGAAGGTGTTGGCGAGATAAGTGGTCGGATTGAAACCCAGCTTGTGGATCGAGATCACATAGCCGCCCATCACGCCGATGACGTCGGCCACCAGCACCAGCACCGGCAGGGTCATCGTGGCAGCCAGGACGCGGGGTGCGACGAGATACTTGAAGGGATTGGTCGACAGCGTGGTCAGAGCGTCGATCTGCTCGGTCACACGCATGGTGCCGATCTCGGCGGCGATCGCCGCGCCGACTCGGCCCGCCACCATCAGGCCGGCCAGCACGGGCCCGAGCTCGCGCGTGACCGACAGAACCACGATCCCGGCGATCGCACTTTCGGCCTCGAAGCGGGAAAACCCGGTGTAGCTCTGCAGTGCCAGCACCATGCCGGTGAAGACCGCTGTCAGGCCGACGACCGGCAGAGAGTAGTAGCCGATCTCCATCATCTGGCGCAGGACAAGGCGCGGGTACCAGGGCGGCAGAACACAGTGGATGACCCCTTGCGCAGCGAACAGCGCGACCCGTCCCGCTGCCGCAAGAAACGCCAGGAAGGTTCGTCCGATGGCCGCCAGAGGGTTCACGCGGCGCCCTCTCCGACATAGATGCGCGCGTAGCGGCCGCCCAGGGCGGTCAGCAGCTCATATCCGATCGTGCCAGCCCGCATCGCCAAGTCGTCCAGCATCTCGCCCCCCCAGATCAGGTCAACCCAGGTTCCCACGTGCGCCTTTTCCTCGCCAAGCGCGCCGATGTCCAGCGTTACGAGGTCCATCGAGACCCGCCCGATCACCGGGACCTCGGTGTCGCCGATCCGCGCGGTCGCGCACGAACTGAGGGTTCGGAGGTAACCGTCGGCATAACCCAGTGGGATCGTCGCCACGCGGGTCGGCCGATCGACCGTGTGGGTCGCGCCGTAGCCGACCGTCTGGCCCGGCTCCGCATCGCGCACCTGGATTATCTGGGCGGAGAGCCGCACCACCGGCGCCATCGGGTTCATTGCGTCGGGCGTCGGGTTGCCGCCATAGACGGCGTATCCGGGCCGGACGAGGTCATAGTGATAGTCCGGACCAAGGAACACACCGGACGAATTCGCGAAGCTTGCCGGCATGTCAGGGAGCAGGCACCGGTAGTGATTGAAGGCGGTGAGCTGTTCGGTGTTCTGATTGCCGGCGCTGTTCTCGACGCTCGCTAGATGAGACATCAGGTACTTGACGTCGAGTGGTGCCAAGAGCTCCGGCCGTTCGGCCAGGCGATGGATTTCGGCATGCGGCAGGCCCAGTCGGCTCATGCCCGTGTCGGTGTGGATCACGGCCGGGAGTCGGCGCTCAAGCGTCGATCCCAGGGCCGACCAGCGTTCGATCTGTCCGAGATCGTTGAGCACAGGCGTCAGGCCCTGATCTACGTACTCTTCGGGCGTGCCAAGCAGGCCGTTGAGAACATGCACCTCGGCCTCGGGCAGCAGCCGCTTCACGGTCAGAGCACCGTCCGGATTGGCCGTGAAGAAACGCCGGCAGCCCGCGCTCCATAAAGCAGGCGCGACGCGATCCACGCCCAATCCATAGCCGTTGGCTTTCACGATGCCGGCACAGTCGGCGCCCGACGCGCGGGCCTTCAGGTCGCGCCAGTTCGAAACCAGGGCGTCGAGATCAATCGTCAGGCGGGTAGCGGCGCGCTCAATAGGGGCCGTCGCTGGGGGAATACCGGTTCTCCAGGTCCGTGTACTTGGTCGTGGCTGCATTGAAGTGGAGCTTCACGTCGCCGGTTGCACCATGGCGGTTCTTGGCGACGATCACTTCGGTGATGCCGCGGACGTTGTCCATCCTCTGCTCCCAGTTTTCAAGCCGCTCGCGGTACTTGCCGCTTTCTTCGTTTTCGTCGGCCTTGGGCTGGGGCTGCTGGCGCTGGAGATAGTACTCTTCTCGATAGAGGAACATGACGATGTCGGCGTCCTGCTCGATCGAGCCCGATTCACGCAGATCGGAGAGCAGGGGGCGTTTGTCCTCGCGCTGCTCGACAGCACGGCTGAGCTGGGAACAGGCGATCACCGGAACGTCGAGCTCCTTGGCCAGCGCCTTGAGGCCCTGGGTCACCTCCGAGACCTCCTGCACGCGGTTCTCGCCGCTGGAACGGCCGCTCGGCCGGACAAGCTGCAGGTAGTCGATGATGACGAGCGACAGACCGTGACGGCGCTTCAATCGGCGCGCGCGTGTCCTGAGGCTCTGGATCGTGATCGCCGCCGTGTCGTCGATATAGAGCGGGATACGTGAGAGTTCCTGGCTTGCCTTGACGATGGCCTCGAAGTCACGCGCGTTGATATCACCGCGTCGCAGCATGTCGGACGGGATGCCCGAAGCCTCGGACAGCACGCGTGCAACGAGTTGCTCGGACGACATCTCAAGCGAGAAGATGCCCACGACCGCGCCGTCGACCACCCGGGCCGTGCCTGAATCGTCGACCTCGGTGTGGTAGCGCTTGGCCGCATCGAAGGCGATGTTGGTCACGATCGAGGTTTTGCCCATGGCGGGCCGCGCGGCGAGGATGATCAGGTCGGACTTGTGCATGCCGCCCAGCTGATCATCGAGATCGCGCAGGCCGGTTGCCACGCCGGCCATGCCCATATCCTTGCGGAAGGCGGCCTCCATGGTCTGCAGCGTGTCGATGGCGATATCGCGGAAGTCGCGGAAGTCACTGTCGTTCTGGCCAGTCTCGGCGAGCTCGAAGAGCTGCTTTTCAGCGTGTTCGATCTGCTCTTCGGCGCTCTGGTCGACCGTGTGCTCGAAGGCGTCGTTTACCATGTCCTCACCGATTCCGATGAGCTGGCGACGGACGTGGCTTTCGTGAATCTGCCGAGCGTACTCGGCGGCGTTGATGATGGTCGCCGCACTGGAGGCTAGACGCGCCAGATAGCCCGCACCGCCCATCTCGCTCAGCGCGTCGTCGTTCTCGAAGTAGGCCTTCAGGGTGATCGGATTGGCGATCTGGGCCTTCTCGACGATGCACTGGATCGCCTCGTAGATGCGGCCATGAACGGGAATGAAGAAATGCTCGGGCTGGAGGAAATCCTCGATCCGGTTGAGCACGTCGTTGTTGACCAGCATCGCGCCGAGCAGCGCCTGTTCCGCCTCCTCGTTGTGCGGCATCGACCGGTACTCAGGCGTGTCGTCGGTAGGGAGTCCGGTGATGTCGGCGTGTACCATGATCGGGCGGGGCTTGTCGTTGCGTCAGTCCGGCGTGTGTAGTGGAACCGTCATCCGCATCCCATCGGGAACTGTGTTGAATGCGGGGACAGCCTTCATCCTACACTACTATTGCGGCGACACGCGGGCGCGTGCATCGTCTTGACAGAGACATTCCTGCGTCGGTCTATGCGCCCGAGCAAAGGGAGATGCCATGACAGCCGAAATCCGCAAGATCGTCACCCACACCGACGAGACCTTCATCGAAGGCGGCAAGGTCACGTCCAGACCGTGGTAGATGACGGCCGTGGCCGCGGTGATCCGCAATCCCTGGACCGGGCAGGGTTTCGTCGAGGACCTGCGCACCAACATTCTCGCAATGACGCCGCCGCTGGGCGACGTGCTCGTGTCGCACATTATCGATGCCTGTGGTGGTAAGGACGCGATCGAGGCCTATGGCAAATCCGCCGTCGTCGGACTTGACGGCGAGATCGAACACGGCTCGGGTTTCATCCACACGCTGCGCTTCGGCAACAAGTACCGCGAGGCCGTGGGCGGAACGTCCTGTCTCTCGTTCACCAACACGCGCTCGGGCCTGGGCCAGTCGATCCAGATTCCCATGATGCACAAGAACGACCCGGGCTTCTGCGACTACTACACCACGCTCGAGTTCACGATTCAGGATGCCCCGGGCCCCGATGGGATCGTCGTTGCCCTCGGTGCCGCGACCTCCGGCCGCCCGCATCACCGCATCGGCAACCGCTACTCCGACATGGAAGAGATGGGGATAGAACAACCGTGAGCGATGACGCGGATCGGACGCGACAGGCGGTCTGCTGTTGCGGGCAGCTTGTCGTCACCTGCACCGGTGAACCGGCCAACGTGTCGCTCTGTCATTGCAGGTAGTGTCAGAAGCACACAGGGAGCACCTATGGCATCGCCGCCTTCCATGCGCGTGATCATGTGTCGGTCGATGGAGCCTTCGAGGATTTCTGGTGCACCGCCGAGAGCGGGTTCGACGTCACGTTCCACTTCTGCCCAGCCTGTAGATCGACAGTCTTCTGGGAACCGGAGCGCAAACCGGACATGGTGGCGGTTGCCGTCGGGTCCTTTGCGGACCCTGGCTTTCCTGCACCGATGACATCGGTCTGGCACGAGTCGAAGCACGATTGGGTGGTCGATCCATGTTGATCGGCGACACCAGAGTCCGGATCGACGGTCAGGGACCGGATGTCGTTCTGGTCCATGGCGTTGGCTGTGACCTCCACATGTGGGACGATCTCTTTCCAGCCCTCGCCGAACGCTATCGCATCATCCGCTACGACACGCTCGGCCACGGCGCGACGCCAATGCCCTCGACCGATATCACCCTGCGCGACTATGCCGATCAGCTGGAGTCCGTAAGGTCCGGGCTTGGCCTAGAACGGTTTGCACTCATCGGGTTCTCGATGGGCGTGCCGATTTCGCAGCTCTTCGCGATCGAATACAATACGGATCTCGCGGGTCTCGTCCTGATGAGCGGCGTCTATGACCGTGAGCCCGATCAGCTCCAGGCGATCCTGGACCGCATCCGACTGGCGCGCAAGGAGGGCACGGACGCCCTGATGAAAGCTGCCCTGAAGCGCTGGCTCTCGCCGGCGTTTCGCGAGGCCCGGCCGGACGCCGAGGCCCGGATCAGAAAGCGCTTCTCGGACAACGACCCCGAGAGCTTCCTGACCGCCTACAGGATCTTCGCCGAGGCCGACCCGTGGGTCGTCGGCAAGATCGGTGCCATCGCCTGCCCGACGCTGACGAGCACCGGCGAGAACGATCCCGGCTCCCATCCCGGCATGAGCCGGGCCATGGCCGCCGAGATTCCCGGCGCGCGCTTCGAGATGATGCCCGACCTCTACCACATGCCCATGGTCGAACGGCCCGATGTGGTCATCGACCTTCTCTTGCGCTTCCTCGACGGGCTGCCGCAGGACGAAGACCGCTGGTCATAGCTGGAGACCAAACCGGCGCACTCCATGAGCGTGGAGGCACCAGAGGAGAAAACAGCATCGTGATTGCACCGCAGGACATGAAATCCGTGGCCATTGTCGGCAACGGCCTGATGGGGCAGGGCATGACCCAAGTGTTCGCAGGCGAAGAAAGACGGTAACGTTGATCGGCTGAAGCGACGAGAGCCTCGCGCGCCATGGAGGTGGTGCGCAACAACTTCGCCCCGTTCGTGGAGAGGGAGCTGACCGGCCGCGAGGCCGCGGCCGTGGCCTCGCGCGAATCGCGATCTCCAGATCGAGGGGTTTTCCAGGCGCGATGCGGTGTGCGACCCCGCGATCGTGCCTGGCTCCACCAGCGGACAGCCGATCAGCCTCATGGTGGGCGGCATGAAGAACCCCGAGCGGGCCGCCGTTGCCATGCACTTCATCATATCCGGTCCAGATCATGCCGTTGGTCGAGGTTTGCAGCGGGGACCTGACGGCGCCCGAGGTCGTGCAGTGGGCGTCCGACTCTCTCGTTTCGTTGGGCCAGACCCCGCCTGATCAGTTCGATCGGGGCCCGCAGCATCGCGAGATTGCAACCCACCCGGTGCATGTCGCCGTCGGCCGCGCAGAAATCGCACTGCATGTCGATCACGAAGAGCGCGGTGCGAGCCGGATCGAGATCGCTCTTCCGGAAAAGGAGAGCGGGTCAATCCTGAATCCTGTCGGTCGTCATGCGCGCGCGTTCCCAGTCGACCATGTAATCCCGGGTCTCCGGGGTCGCATCGCGTCGCTTCGCGAGCTGGAGCTGGAAGACCATCTGGTCATCATGGCGGAAGGCGGCCTCGCAACCGAGCAGATAGAACTCCCACATACGGCAGAAACGGTCGTCGTAGAGATCGCGGACACGGTCGCGATTGTCCTGGAACCGCCGGTGCCAGAGCTTGAGCGTGTCGGCGTAATGCACCCTCAGGATCTCCATGTCGGTGGAGATCAGCTTGGAACGCTCGAGCGCGGTGAAGACTTCTGAGAGGGCAGGCGAATAGCCGCCGGGGAAGATGTACTTCCGCAGCCAGGCGTTGGTGTTGCCGGGCTCCGCGAAACGGCCAATCGAGTGCAGCAGCATCACACCCTGGTCGTTGAGCAGGGTGCGCACCTTGCGGAAGAACTCGAGATAGTGGCGCGAGCCGACGTGCTCGAACATGCCGACCGAAACGATCCGGTCGAAGCTCTGGTCGACATCGCGATAGTCCTTCAGCTCGAAGCGCACCCGTTCCGACAAGCCAAGCGCTTTGGCGCGTTCGTTGGAGATCTTGTGCTGTTCCCCCGACAGCGTGACGCCGGTGACGTCGACATCGGCCATCTGGGCCAGATAAAGCCCCATGCCGCCCCAGCCCGAGCCGATGTCGAGCACCCGCTGGCCGGGTTCCAGCAACAGCTTCGCGGCGATGTGTCGCTTCTTGTCGGCCTGGGCCTGGTCGATCGAGCTGTTGGGGGTTGTGAAGTAGGCGCAGGAGTACTGGCGATCCTCGTCGAGGAAGAGATCGAAGAGATCATCCGAGAGGTCGTAGTGGTGCGCCACGTTCCGGCGTGACCGGGTTGCCGGATTGTGCTGCTGCAGGGGGCGCGTGATGTTGCGGCGGATCCATGCCGACGTCCGGCCGATCATGTCGTCGCGCTCGAGGTTATTCAGGTTCCTGCCGATGACCTCGAAGAAGTCGACGATCGAGCCGTCTTCGAGGGTCATGGTGCCGTCCATATAGGCTTCGCCCACGACGATGCGTGGCATCAGAGGAATCTTCCAATGCAGCGACGGATCGTGCAGCCGGACAGTAATAGAGGGTTGGGCTCCGACAGTGCCGAAGTCGTGACGTTTGCCGTTGGCGTCGATCAGCCCGAAATGGCCGATCGTGATGTAGCGATCAAGCACATTTGCCACGAGCATGACTTAATCTCCCGCACGAAGACGTCATGTCACGAAGTATGTTAACGCCGGAAATCGCGGCCCTCAACGGGCCGCAGCACGGAATCAGACGGTTTGCGTATCGTCCTCGGCAGGAACTTCTTCGACCGTCTCGCCATCGTCGGCAGGCTTGTCCGAAAGCTCCTCGGCGAACTGGTCGACGACCTCGGCCTCGACCAGCTCCTCGAGCGCGGGTGCCTGGTCTTCGGCCTCATTCTCTTCGACCATGCGGCCGACAGCCTTGCCTGTCTCCTGCTGAATCTGCGCCTCGTCCTCGGTGCGAGCCACATTGGCAATCACCTCGACGGTGACCTCCGGATGCAGCACGGCCGTCACGGTATGCAGACCCAAGGTCTTGATCGGCTCGGCGAGAACGACGTTGCGCCGGTCGATAGCAAAACCCTGGGCGATCAGGCCGTCTGCGATGTCGCGCGCCTTGATCGAGCCGTAGAGCTGCAGGTTGTCGGAAGCCTGCCGGATCAGGGTCACGTGCGCGCCCTCGACATCGCCGGCAAGGCTCTCGGCCGCGCTCCGTGCATCCGCATTCTTGGCTTCGCGCTCGGCGCGCTCGGCCTCGAAACGGGCCACATTGTCCTTGCTGGCGCGCAGCGCCTTGCCCTGCGGAATCAGGAAGTTGCGCGCGTAGCCGGGGCGTACGGTCACGACCTCGCCCATTTGGCCCAGCTTGTCGATCCGCTCCAAAAGAACGACGTCCATCTAATCCTCCATCGCGGCGTCATCAGCGACGCCGAACCGGCCACGAAAGTTAGCCCAATGATCGACGAATCCCACGGCGGCAAAAGCCATGGCACCGAACGGCTGCAAGATGAGCACAGTCATATACGCGCCCACCAGAATAAGGGGCTGCCAGCCCATGCCGCGCGTCAGCGCATGCAGAACAGCGAGGCCCTGTAGCAGAAAACCCACGCAAAAGACCAGAAAGAATCCGGTCAGCGTGAAAATCAGGAGTGCCGGTGTGCCTTCCCGGTCATAGCTCATCGTGTCGAGCCCGAGGATCACAACGACGAGGATCAGCGCCACCAAGGTGGGCCATGTCGGCAGGCTCAGACGCCAGAACGGCGGCGCTGTCCGAATCGGCGTGCTGCTGCTGTTGACCAGACCCTGCCCCAGGGCACCCATAGCGACGTGCGCGGATAACACGGCGGCAATGATGAATCCGAGCACAGGCGAGTCCCAGAAATCGATGATATCGGCAACGTCAGTCACCATGTCCGGGCCGTGGTTCGAACGCGCGCCGTAGAGCGCTTCGGTCAGAAGGCTCAGATTGCTGCGGATCGTGCCGACCAGTCCGGCCTGCGTCAGGGAGATGGCCATCACGGTCACGATGACCATGAGAATGCCGATGACGACGAGGGCCAGTGTCAGGTCGGTTGCATCGAGATAGACCGGGTTGTCGTCGTCACCGGCGATCCGTGTGGTTGCAAGGTGGACCAGCAGGAACGCCGGCATCACAAAGGCGAAGCTGAAAACCGTTGCGATCAGCAGGTCGCTGAACACGATCGATCCCATGACGGCGAAGACTCCGCCGGCACCGGCTGCCAGCGAGCCCCACTTCATCCCGGCGATGTAGATGGGGAGCGGCGAGACCAGGACCAGAAAAACACCCCAGATCGAACCGCCCAGGCCCACGACGTAGAGCCCGGCACTCGCAAATCCGGCCACAAGCGCGACCAGCGACGTGTGGAGGCTCAGCATGGCGGAAACCGGCCGATGGCCGGCGGGGCTCAGTTAGCGACGTAAGGCACCAGGGCGAGATACCGGGCGCGCTTGATGGCGCGGGCCAGCTCACGCTGCTTCTTGGCCGAGACGGCCGTGATACGCGACGGCACGATCTTGCCGCGCTCGGACACGTAGCGCTGCAGGAGCTTGATGTCCTTGTAGTCGATCGTCGGCGCGTTCGGACTGGAGAACGGGCAGGTCTTGCGGCGGCGCCAGAAGGGGCGGCGGGGTGGCATGGACATGGCTTATTCTCCGTCTTTCACTTCTTGACCGTCGCGTCGGATCGACCGGTCGTCGCGGCTCGACTTGTTGCGGATCATCGGCGAGGCCTCTGGATCGAGTTTTTCGACCTTGATCGACATGTGCCTCAGGATGTCTTCGTTGAAGCGCAGGTGGCGCTCAAGCTCGGTCAGCGTCTCGGCGGAGGCATCGACGTTCATGAAGACGTAGTGACCCTTGCGGTTCTTCTTGATCCGATAGGCCAGCGACTTCAAGCCCCAGATCTCCGTCTTGGGGACTTGGCCGCCGTGCTCCTTGATCATGGTTTCCACCTCATCGGCAAGCGTCTCGACCTGCTGGGGCGACGCGTCGGGGCGGACGATGAATGTGCTCTCGTAGAAAGGCATCAAACCTTCCCTTGTAGTGTGTCTTGTCAATGTTTCGGACGCAGGAAAGGAACGGTCGGCAAGAAACGCCGCGGCTCGCATCCGTCGTGCCGGTGAGGGAACGCACTATAGCCAGATTCGTTTCGGGTGCAAGCGTGCTTGACATTGCAGGCGGCACGTATTTTGTCTCGCTCTACGCCACGTTCGGGCGGCAACAGGAACGCTTTGGGGAACACCACCAATACATGTCGACCATTTTCGTCTTTCCGGGCCAGGGCAGCCAGAAGCCCGGCATGGGCGCCGAACTGGCGGAAGCCTTCGGTGCCGCACGCGAGGTCTTCCAGGAGGTCGACGAGGCCCTGGGCCAGAATCTCTCGCGCCTGATGCGCGAGGGGCCGGAGGACGAACTCACCCTGACCCAGAATGCCCAGCCCGCCCTGATGGCCTCCTCAATCGCCGTTCTGCGCGTGCTGCAGGCCGAAAGCGGCAAGGGAATCGACGAGTTGGTCGCCATGGTCGCGGGCCATTCGCTGGGCGAGTACTCTGCGCTCGTGGCTTCGGGCGCGCTGCCGCTTGATGTTACCGTGCGCCTTCTCAGGCTGCGTGGCGAGGCGATGCAGGCTGCGGTGCCGGTCGGTGAAGGCGCCATGGCCGCAATCCTCGGCCTTGAGATTGATGACGTCTCGGTGATCGTTGAAGAAGCCGCATCAAGCGGTGTCTGCGCGGTGGCCAACGACAACTCGCCCGGCCAAGTGGTCGTCAGCGGCGCCACAGCGGCCGTCGAGAAGGCTTCGGAGCTGGCCAAGGACAAGGGTGCCAAGCGCGCTATGCTTCTGCCGGTGAGCGCGCCGTTCCACTGCCCGCTGATGCAGCCTGCGGCCGACAAGATGGACGAGGCGCTTGCCGCCACGACGATTGCCGGCCCAGCCGTCTCCGTCGTCGCCAATGTTACGGCCCAGCCCGAGAGCGTGCCCGAGACTCTGCGTGGCCTCCTGGTCCAGCAGGTCACGGCAACGGTGCGCTGGCGCGAGAGCATCGCCGGACTGCGCGATCACGACATCGGCAGGGTCGTCGAGCTCGGTACCGGCAAGGTGTTGTCGGGCCTAGTCAGCCGCATCGACCGTGAGCTTGAGAGCGCTTCGGTCGAGACACCGGCCGATGTCGAGAGCTTTCTGGG
Organism: Rhodospirillales bacterium; assembly: GCA_014323865.1. Taxonomy (NCBI): domain Bacteria; kingdom Pseudomonadati; phylum Pseudomonadota; class Alphaproteobacteria; order Rhodospirillales; species Rhodospirillales bacterium. Next base: position 69,859 of record JACONG010000014.1, read on the forward strand.
TTTCATCTAAGCGACGGCCGAGAGCCGGGGAGACCATCATGTTCGCTCTGACAGGACGCAAGGCGCTGGTCACCGGCGCATCGGGCGGTATCGGGGGCGCCATCGCGCGGGCTCTCTATGCCCAAGGCGCTGAGGTGGTGCTCGCCGGGCGCCGTCGCGAAGCGCTCGATGACTTGGCCAGGGAGCTGGGCGAACGCACCCACGTTCTGACCGCCAATCTCGGCTCTGCCGAGGCCGATAAAGGCCTCGCCAAGGCGGCCGAAGAGGCCATGGGGCAGGTCGACATCCTGGTCAACAACGCCGGTGTTACCGCCGACACGCTCGCCATGCGTATGAAGGACGAGGACTGGCAGCGAATTCTAGACCTCAATCTCACGTCGGGTTTCCGCATCATCCGGACCCTGCTGCACGGCATGCTGAAGCGCCGCCACGGCCGTGTCATCGGCATCACGTCGGTCGTTGGCGTCACCGGCAATCCGGGCCAAGCGAACTATGCCGCAGCCAAGGCGGGTATCATCGGTATGTCCAAGGCCCTGGCCCAGGAAGTCGCCGAACGCGGCATCACGGTAAACTGCGTAGCGCCCGGTTTCATTGAGACCGCCATGACCGACGGCCTGCCCGATCAGGTGAAGGTGAACCTGCTCGGACGCATTCCGGTCCGGCGCCTGGGTTCATCCGAAGACATCGCCGCCGCGGTTGCCTATCTTGCGAGTGACGAGGCCGCCTACGTGACCGGTCAGACCGTCCATGTGAACGGCGGCATGGCGATGATCTGAGCTTGATTCCGGGGGGCGTGGATAATCGCTGTTTTGCGGCTATCGCAAATCTCGGAAAGTGTGTTACATGACACCGCCCGCTAGACGGGCCGGTACCGGTGGAAAATTGGGTCGGCGTATGGCCGTGCGGAGTCCAGCGTTCTGGTTTTTCTTAAGAGTTTGGAGGTGGTTAGGCCATGAGCGACGTAGCTGAGCGCGTGAAGAAGATCGTGATCGATCACCTTGGTGTCGACGAGAGCAAGGTGACCGAGAGCGCGAGCTTCATTGACGATCTGGGTGCAGACAGCTTGGACACTGTCGAGCTCGTCATGGCGTTCGAGGAAGAGTTCGGCGTCGAGATACCGGACGATGCGGCTGAGAAGATCGTCAACGTCAAGGACGCCATTGATTACATCGAACAGAACGCGGACTGACGCCGGTGCCGTGGTACGACATCGCGACCGGCCAGAAATCATATGACAAATCCCGACGAACGCAGGGTGGTTGTCACCGGCCTAGGCATGGTGACGCCTCTGGGCGATGGTGTTGCGCACAACTGGTCCGAGATCACGGCCGGCAAGTCCGGTCTGCGCAAGATCGTGGACTTCAAGGTCGATGACCTGACCGCGAAAATCGCTGGCCAGCCGCCCAACGGCGACGGCGACGGCGAGTTCAACGCCGACAGCTATCTGGCGCCCAAGGAACAGCGGAAGATGGATGACTTCATCATCTACGCTGTCTGTGCCGCGCAGCAAGCGGTCGAAGACTCTGGCTGGACGCCCGAGGATGAAGAGGGATGCCAGCGTACCGGCGTGATCATCGGCTCGGGCATCGGCGGTCTGAAGACCATTGAGGAAGCCTCTCTGCTCCTGCGTGACCGCGGTCCGCGCAAGGTCAGCCCGTTCTTCATTCCCTCGGCGCTGATCAATCTGGCGTCCGGTCACGTGTCCATTCGTTATGGCTTCAAGGGCCCGAACCACTCGGTGGTGACGGCCTGCTCGACCGGCGCGCATGCGATCGGCGATGCCTCCCGGCTGATCAAGTTCTGCGATGCCGATGTCATGGTCGCTGGCGGTGCCGAAGCCGCCGTGTCGCGCCTCGGGATCGCAGGCTTCGCGGCCTCGCGCGCGTTATCGACGGGTTTCAACGACGAGCCTGAGCGCGCTTCGCGCCCTTGGGACAAGAACCGCGACGGCTTCGTCATGGGCGAGGGTGCGGGCATCGTCGTACTCGAGGAGCTGGAGCATGCCAAGAAGCGCGGTGCCAAGATCTATGCCGAGGTCGTCGGCTACGGCCTCTCGGGCGATGCGTACCACATCACCGCTCCGGCGGCCGATGGTGACGGCGGTTTCCGTTCCATGCGTGCCGCCATGAAGACGGCCGGGCTCTCGCCCGACGACATCGACTACGTCAACGCCCACGGCACCTCCACGCCGCTCGGTGACGAAATCGAGTTCGGTGCGGTCAAGCGTCTGTTCGGCAACGCCGCCGGCGAGATCAGCATGTCCTCGACCAAATCGTCGATCGGGCATCTTCTGGGTGCGGCTGGCAGCGTGGAGGCGATCTACGCCATCCTCGCGGTCAACAACGACGTCGTGCCGCCCACGCTGAACCTCGACGATCCGTCGGAAGGATGCGACGGTATCGATTTGGTTCCGCACCAGGCCAAGGAACGCAGCGTGCGCGCGGCGCTTTCGAACTCCTTCGGGTTCGGCGGCACAAACGCTTCGCTGATCGTGGCAAAGGCGCACTGAGGTCCCGGTGGGCCGCATCGCCGGTCGGCTCTTCACCATCGTCGCGCTGGCGGCGGCAGCGGCGATCATCGGCGTTCTCTGGTTCGAACGCGAGGTGTCCGATCCCGGGTCCCTGACCGAACCCGTCACCATCATGGTGCCGACCGGTGTCGGCGTCTCGGCGATCGCCGACGAACTCGAACGCCAGGGTGTCGTGGCCGATGCCAACTATGTCGTCCTCAGGGCGCGCTGGCGCAACGAGGCGCATCTGCTGAAGGCCGGCGAGTACGTCTTTGAACCTGCTGTTTCCGTCGACCAGGTCCTCGACGTCCTGATCGAGGGCCGCACGGTGATCCACAAGGTGACCGTGCCGGAGGGGCTCACCAGCTTGGAGATCGTCGACATCCTCAACGGTGCCGAGCTTCTTGAGGGCGAGATTGCCGAGGTGCCGCCCCAGGGTGCGGTGCTGCCGGAGACCTATCACTTCGAGCGCAGCGACACCCGCCAGCAGGTGCTCGACCGCATGGTCGATGCGATGGATTCGACCCTCGCCGAACTCTGGCCGAACCGGGCCGAAGACCTGCCGATCGCGTCGCCGGAAGAGGCGGTCATTCTCGCTTCAATCGTCGAGAAAGAGACCGGCGTGGCCGAGGAGCGGGCCCATATCGCCGGCGTCTTCGTCAATCGTCTCAACCTCGGTATGCGCCTGCAGTCCGATCCCACGGTGATCTATGCACTGACACGGGGCCTCGAGCCTCTGGGTCGTGCGCCGCTGCGGTCTGACTGGGAGTACGACGACCCTTACAACACTTACGTCTATGCCGGCCTGCCGCCGGGTCCCATCGCAAGCCCCGGTCGTGATGCCATTGCCGCGGTGCTCAATCCGCTGGAGACGAAGGACATCTACTTCGTCGCTGATGGCACCGGTGGCCATGCCTTCGCGGAAACGCTGGCCGAGCACAACCGCAACGTCGCGGCCTATCGTTCGCTCCAGAACGCGGAGTAACTGACTAGGCGCCCATCGACGGTTTGTTCGGCATGCGGCGCAGGATGCGGTCGGACAGCGCGACCGGCATGAACGCCAGGAGCTGGGCCAGCCCATACGTCTGCCAAGGAAAAGCGATCCGCGCCTTGTTGCGCGTCAAGCCGCGCTTGATGATCCGGGCGGCGCGATCGGCATCCATCAGGAAGGGCATGGGGTAGGGGTTGCCGTCGCTCATCGGCGTCCGGATGAAGCCGGGACAGATCACCGAGAGCTTCACACCCTTGTTGTGCAGCCAGCCACGCTGGCCTTCGCCCCAGATCCGTAGCGCCGCCTTGCTGGCGCAATAGGCCGGCGCACCTGGGAACCCCCGGAAGCTCGCGATCGACGACGTAAGGGCAAGCTGCCCATGTCCCCGTTCCACCATTGCCGGCAGCACCGGCAGCACTGTGTTGAGCGCGCCATCGACATTGATGGCGAAGATGCGTCGCGCCTGCTCCGTGCCTTCTCCGGCAAACCCGGTACCGGCGGAAACACCGGCGTTGGCGATGACCAGATCGAGCGGGGCCCGTCCGTCGCAGCCGTGAACCCAGGCCGCCATGCCCTCCGCGTCGTCCACGTCGTGGATGTGTTCGTGCACGGTGGCGCCCAGGGCCCTGCACGTCGTGGCGACCGCGGCCAGCCGTTCCCGATGGCGTCCGCCCAAGAACAGTGTGGTCTCCGGTTCCGCATAGATCTTGGCAAGCGCAGCGCCGATACCGCTGCTGGCGCCCGTGATCAGGATGGAACGGGGTTGTTGCTCCATGGTGAGCACGGTTATACAGAATTCGTCGGGTCGGGGGCGATCGGTCCGGCGTCCTTCCATCGGCCGGGGTTCCCCGTGGCGCTACAGAGCATGACCGGATTTGCCCGCATCCAGGGTGGGGACGACGTTTTGGTCTGGCTCTGGGAGGCGCGCAGCGTGAACGGCAAGGTTCTCGATGTCCGTTGCCGCCTGCCGCACGGCTTTGATCGTCTGGAACAGGCCGCTCGCGACGGTGCGGCCAAGGTCATAGCGCGCGGCAATGTCACGCTGAGCCTGACGATCAACCGCAAGGACCAGACCGGTGCCCTGGTGATCAACGAACAGGCTTTCGTCCGTGTCGCAGCCCTTGCCCGCGAGTTTCAGGAACTCGAGGGCATTGCTCCGCCCACGCTCGACGGTCTGTTGCGCTTGCCCGGCGTGATCGAGACCGGCACCCAGGCCAGCGACGACCTCGACGACGAACGCCATGCCGCCATCACGGCCGATCTGCAGTCCCTGCTTAAGGCGCTCGCGCAACAGCGCACCGGCGAGGGGGCCCGGTTGCTTGAGATCATCGGGACTCTCATTGCTGAGATTGCCGACCTTGTTGCGCAGGCGACGGACAGCGCGGGAGCGCAGCCCGAAGCGATCCGCGACCGCCTCATCGCGCAGATCGCCGACCTGACCAAAGGCAAGTCGCCGGTCACCCAAGAGCGGCTCGCCCAGGAGGTCACGCTGCTGGTCACTCGGGCCGACGTGCGTGAGGAGATCGACCGGCTCAACACGCACATCGCTGCCGTGCGCGAACTCCTGGCCTCGGGTGCGGTGCCGGGCCGCAGGCTCGGTTTTCTGTGTCAGGAGCTGCTGCGCGAAACCAACACGCTCTGTTCCAAGTCGTCCGACAAGGGGCTGACGGCCATCGGTCTCGACCTCAAGGTCGCCATCGATCGCCTGCGCGAGCAGGCCCTGAACGTGGAGTGACGATGCCCGATGTCAATCGCCGCGGCCTCATGTTGGTGCTGTCCTCGCCGTCGGGCGCGGGCAAGACGACGATCTCGCGCCGGCTGCTGGACGAGGAGCCGAACCTGGCGATGTCGGTCTCGGCTACTACCCGTCCGATGCGTCCCAACGAGGTCGGTGGCGTCGACTATCACTTTATCGACAAGGACCGTTTCCAGGCCATGGTGTCAGCCGGCGAGTTCCTCGAACACGCCACCGTCTTCGGCAACTCCTACGGCACACCGCGCGGGCCGGTGGAGAAAGCGTTGAGCGGGGGCCGCGACATCCTGTTCGACGTGGATTGGCAGGGTGCACAGCTCCTGAACGCGGCGATGCCCGACGATCTCGTCTCAGTCTTCATCCTGCCGCCGTCCGCCGATGAACTGCATCGCCGTCTGATCAATCGGGCATCCGATCCGGAGGGCGTGGTCTGTCACCGCATGACGAAGGCCTCGGACGAGATGAGCCACTGGGACGCCTACGACTACGTCGTGGTCAACGAGGAGATCGACGAGAGCGTCGCCGGTGTCCGGTCCATCCTGCATGGTGAACGGCTGCGACGCGGACGCCAAGTCGGTATGGCACAATTCGTCAACGCCATGCGCGACGAACTCGACCGCGGATGACACCAGACAAAATCGATCGCCGTCATTGCCCGGCTTGACCGGGCGATCCATCGTCCGACACCCGCCGCCCGTGAAGGCGGACGATGGATGCTCCCGTCAAGCGAGGGGGGTCTGGGCGTTGGTTGGCTATCAGGCGCGCAGGCGGTCGCTGTTGAGGCTCGGGATCGTGTCGGGGCGTACGGCGCCGTTCAGGCCGTCGAGCGCGCCGGGAGCGAGCGCCTTCACCTGCAGGCGATCGCGGTCCTCGAACTCGGGAAGCGTGATGCCGTGGGGGATCGCCGCTTCGAACCCGTAACGTTCGTAGATCGCGGGATCCCCGATCAGGACCACGATGCGGTGACCGAGGTCGTGCGCGCGGTCGAGGCTGTAGCGGATCAGCATACGCGCGAAGCCGCGACCCCGCTGATCGGGATGGATGGCGACGGGGCCAAGCTGGATCGCCTTGGTACCGGCACCGATCATGACGGGCCAGTAGCGGATCGTGCCGACGAGTTCGTCGTTTTCGAGCACGATCATGGAAAGCCCTGGGACGGGATTGGCGCCCGCCCGCAGCCGTGCGGCGGGGCTATCGGTGACCCGGTTGCCGAGCGACAGTCTGGCAAGCATTTCGACCGCGGCCCGGTCGTGCTGCCGTTCTTCGATAATGGAAAACACCTTGCTACTCCTGAAAGGGTGAGACGGTCGTCATCGTGTCCGCCTCGGTCCGGTGGTCCTTGCCGGTGCCGTGTTCGGTCAGCCCTTCCATGGAATCCCGCATGCGCGGAGGCCGCGACCGGACCGCGGCTTGGTTCGCGAAAGGCGTCGTCGGCGTAACGTGATCGCAAGCTGGACCATGTTCTTTTCGGGCGCGCAAACGGTGCGGGATGTATCCGATCCGCTGCGCCATTTCCACAGCTTTCGTGATGGATTTCTAGCCGATCTGCATCGCGTGCTCGCGCGCCAGAGCGCAGAAGTCCTCGATCCCCACGGTCTCCGCCCGGACTTCGGGTTTGATCCCCGCGGCCTCAAGCGCCGCCACGGGGTCCGGAAACGCCGATTTCAGGCTGTTCCGCAGCGTCTTGCGGCGTTGTCCGAAGGCGGCCGCCGTGACCGCCTTCAGTGAAACCTCGGGGGCGGGGGCGAGGGGTTCCGCGCGCGGTGCGATGCGCAGGACGCTGGCGGAAACCTTGGGCGGCGGGACAAACGCGCGGGCGGGAACCTCGAAGCAGGTCTCCGCCTGGCACAGCCACTGCACGATCACGCTCAGTCGCCCGTAGCTGCGGGTGCCGGGCTGTGCCGCGATTCGTTCGCCCACCTCCTTTTGAAACATCAGCACCATGCGGTCGATTCGCGTGTTGCGCACAACGAGGCGCATCAGAAGTTCGGTCGCGATGTTGAAGGGCAGGTTGCCGACGACAACGAACGGACTGTTGCCGAGCGACTCGACGTCGACCTCCATCGCATCGGCCTCGACAAAGTGCAGGCGGCCGTCGGACACTGCGATGAGATCCGCCAAGGCGTCCCGGCAGCGTCGGTCCTTGTCGATCGCTGTCACGCTGTGTGCTCCGGCTCGCAACAGCGCGCGTGTCAGGCCACCCGGACCCGGGCCGATTTCGATGACATGGGTATCCGAGAGGTCACTGGCGATGCGCGCGATCCGGTCCAGCAGGTTTTCGTCGAAGAGAAAGTTCTGACCAAGCGAGCGACGCGCCCGAAACCCGTGCGCATCGGCGACGTCCCGAAGGCTCGGAAGCGATGCGAAATCAGCCATGGCTGCGTCTGTTGTGCACCATGCTTTCGGCCAGACGGAGCGCAGCGATCAGGCTCGCGGGCGAAGCCTTGTCCTGGCCGGCGATGTCGAGCGCCGTGCCATGGTCGGGCGATGTCCTGACGAAAGGCAGGCCCAGCGTTACATTGACACCCTCGTCGAAGGCCAGAGTCTTGAGCGGGATCAGCGCCTGGTCGTGATACATGCAGATCGCCGCGTCATAGGTCCGGCGCGCGACGGCATGGAACATCGCGTCGGCCGAGAGTGGCCCCTTGATATCGAGGCCGTCGCGGCGAAGAGCGTCGATCGCAGGCCGGATCGTGCGGTTCTCTTCCTGACCCAACACACCGTCCTCGCCCGCATGTGGGTTGAGGCCGGCGACGGCCAGGCGTGGGGCCGCGATCCCGAAGTCGGTTGTCAGTGCCCGGTGGGTGATCCGAATGGCTGTTTCGATCATGCCGAACGTGAGGGAGCTCGAGACCGTTGCGAGCGGAACATGCACCGTGACCGGCACGACCCGCAGATCAGCGCCCACCAGCATCATGATCGAGGTTGTTCCAGGGCCCGACAGCTCCGCCAGGAACTCTGTGTGACCGGGGTGCGGAAAGCCAGCATCGGCGAGGACAGACTTCTGCACCGGGTTCGTCACCACGCCCGAAGCCGAACCGTTCATCGAAAGCGCGACGGCCTTGCGGATTGCATCGGTCACGGCCGAGGCATTGCTGACGACTGGAGAGCCGGGAACCGCGGCGACCGCATGACCGATGGGAATAACAGGAAGCGCGCCCGCGAAGGCATCGGAACACGCCGATGGGTCATCAATGGTGGCGACCGCCACGTCGTGCTCCGAGCCCGCCGCGAGGTGCGTCATCCGCGCGGGATCATCGATCAGAAAGAAGGCCGGACCGTCGTGCCGCAAGGCCCGCCAGGCCTTCAGTGCAATCTCTGCACCAATGCCCGCCGGCTCGCCCATGGTCAGGGCAAGCGGCGCGTCGCTCATATGCGGATTTCCACGAAGGCCGCGCGCCGCAGATTGCGAAGGTAGCTGCGCGAGATCAGATCGAATTTCTGGGCCTCAAGCGACCGCAGGACCTGCTCGCGCGTCGGCATGCCGGCCCCCCCCCGATCGCAGACCACGATGACCGCAAAACTCTGACCGACCGGGAAGGGATCGCTCGTTTCCCCGACGTCGAGTTGGCCGACGGTCTGCTGGAGGTCGCCCTGGAGATCGCCAAAGCGAACGGGAATCTCCGTGCCGACAGCAATCGTGGGATCTGTGCCAGCCAATGCGTCGAGGTCTTCGCAAGCGCCGATCGTGCTCATTGCAGCGGCGGCCCGTTCCCGGAGATGTGTCGCGGTCTCGCCTTCCTCGGGGTTGAACGCGGCCTGCCTCAGGATCAGAGGCGTGTCGTCGGGATTGGCCTCCTGACCCGTGCGTTTGTCGATCAGCAGGATAATCGAGAATCCGCCGATCACACGGATCGGTTCGGAAAGCTGCCCGGGTTCCATCGCCGTCACGACGGGCGCGAGTTCGTCGGAGAGCTGGCTTTCGACAATCCATCCCAGGTCGCCGCCGTTGTTGCGGCTGGATCCTTGCGAGAACTGGCGGGCCAGGACCTGGAAATCAGCCCCCGAGAGCAGCGTATTGCGCAGCCGGTCCATGTTGGCCGCGACCTCTGGTTCGCGCGACGGCTGATCGACGGTCAGGAAGATCTCTGCCAGCCGAAACGCCGGCTGATTCACGGCGACCCGCAACCGCTCCATCTCTTCGTCGATGTCGTCCTCGGAGATTTCCTCCCGACGCAGGCGCTGTTCGACTAGGCGCGTCCAGATCACTTCGGCCCGGAGCTGGTCGTTCAAGGTATCGACGTTGAGATTGTTGGCATTCAGGAAGGGGATCAGGGTGCCGGGCTGCAGGTCCAGATTCTGTTCCACAAGATCGTAGGCGATCTCGAAATTGATGTTGGTTTCATCGAAGTTGTTCCGGCGCCCCTCCTGAATCTGAAGCTGCTCGTCGATCAGCGTTCGCAGCACTTGCGGCAACAGGCGCTTCTGGTTGTCGGGCGTGTTGTTGATGCCGGTGGTTGCGAAGATCAGTGCCATGCGGTCGATCAGGTCGAGCATGGTGATCGCGCTATCGTCGACAACGGCAACGATACGGCCGGCATCCTGGGCGGTCGCGGTCGGAATAGCGAAGCCGGTCCAGAAAAACAGACAGATCAGGAAAGCCGAGAGGTAGCGCAGTCGGTCGGTCATTACGCATTTTCGATGATCGTGTCGACGATGCGAGACAGATTGGACGAAATCAAGGCGGATTCGCCATGTGGTCGGCCTGCGCATTGTCTATCCGAGAGTTCTCAGTTCGACCGTGAAGAACAGAACGGTCTCGGGATCGATGCCGATGTTGCTGGTCAGGCGTCGTTCGGCACGGCCGGTGATGGCGATGCACTCGTTTTCGTAGGTGATCGCACCGCTGTACGAGATCGTGCCGCCGCCCTGAAGGTCCTCGCGCCAGTCGCCCGAGAGCACCCATTCGTCCTGAACCTGCAGCCGGGCGGTTGTCATGATCTGCTCGCGTGTGCCGTCGGTATCGACGACGTTCCCCGCGGCTTCGTCGAGGCGGATGTAGGCCACGCCCAGAACGGCCCGTTCGGACCCCACACGTACACCGAGTTCCGAGCGCTTGAAGCTGAATTCCTCATCGTCGATCCGGAAGCGGTAGAGCAGATTGACGTACCGGCTCGGGCTGATGACAAGACGACCCACATAGTCCGAGAAATGCCCGTCGAACCCCGATTCCGGTGCAAATGTGTTGTCGTCGCGCTCGCGCCAGGTTTGCCCGATCAGGAGTTCGCTGCGTCCGCCGCCGAAGCCGAAGGCGCCTATGCGCAGGCCGTAGTTGATGCGCAGGCCCCCTTCGACGCGGTCGATGCCGGTGAACCTGTTGGTGCTGAAGAGGTTGATCTCGTCGAACTCGAAGTCTTGACTGTCCTCGTTGGGAATGCCCTCCGGGTTGCTGCCGTTGGGACTCCAGACCGCCTGAACGATGGGCTCGATCGTCTGCTGTATGGTGCCGATTGTGCGCATCATCGGATAACGCCACTCCAGCGAGGCCTGTGGCACGATCCGGCCGACGAAGCCGGATTCGAGAGATTTTCCGGGGCCCACGTTGACGTCGTCGACGTCATAGGCGTCGCCGCGCAGCGAGCCGCGAACGGTGAAGAGGTGCCCGCTTTCGGTCAGCAGCGGGCGTTCCCAGCCACCCTTGAGCGAGATGACGTTGCTCTCGGCACCTTCGTCCCGGGTCAACGATCGAATCTTGCCGTCGACCGTGAAGAACCCGCCCCAGGAATCGGGATCGGTGACAAGGCTGTAGTCAAGCTCCGGCAGGGCAAGTGGAATCGCGTCTTGATCGTCCGCCTGACGCAGGCCCTGGAAGGCGTATCCGAAGGCGGAGGCATAGGAGCGGCCGCGGAAGCCCTCCACATAGACCGAGGTCGTCAGCGTGTCAGAATCGTCGATGCTGTAGCGCGAGAGGTAACTGTCGTCGGACGACCGGAAGAACTCGAAGCCGTACTGCCAAGTCGGGCCATAGTTCCACAGACCTTCGCCGCGGGCATGCCAGCGTTCTTCCTGGCCACCGGTCTTGGCGCCGAAATTGTCACGCGCATCGGTGTAGGTGATCGAGCCGTCGAGCGCGTAGATGCCCGTTTGTGTGCGTTCCCGGTACTCGCCGAACATTACGAGACCTTCGTCTTCCGTGATGAGCGGCGAGACCGTCGCATCGCGGTTCGGGTCGAGGACGAAATAGTAGGGAATCAGAATGTTGTAGCCCAGTGTACTGCTCGATCCGAAGCGCGGCGTCAGAAGGCCGCTGCGGCGGTCGACCGTGGGGTCGGGAAGGCGCAGATAGGGCGTGTAGAGCACCGGCAGGCCGAAAAGCTCCAGCGTGGCGTCATGATAGATAATGTCCTGCAGGGTTTGGTCGTGGATCACCCGATCGGCCTTCACCTGCCAGAACGGCGCATCGCTGGGGTTCTCCTGGCAGAGCTCGCACGGGCTGTAGACCGCTTTGCTCATCTCCGTGACCCGGCCTTCGAAGCGCCGTGCGCCGTTCGCCGCAAGCCGGCTGTTGTCGGACAGCAAAATGCGGATGCCGTCGATCAGGCCTTCGTGCAGATCTCCTGTCATTTCGGCGTACTCGGAGAACAGCACTTCGCCCGTCGGTTCGACCAGGACCACGTTGCCGGTCGCGATCACCAGATCGGTCGTCTCGTTGTAGGTCACCGTGTCGGCCTGAAGAATGCGTCCCTGATAGGCGAACTCCACGTTGCCGGTGGCTGTGGTGATCCCGTTGACATCGTCGTAGCGCACGTCATCGGCCTGCATGACGATGTAGTCCGCGAACGCCTCCTCCTGTGCTGCGGCAGGCAACATGACCGCCTGCAAAGCGAGAAACAGCACGGCTGCGGCCAGATGACGCCGCACCATCAACCGTCCTCCAGATGGAAGAGTAGGGCGCCGCCGATCATCGCGAAGATGGCCGCCGGCGCCGAGGCGGCAAGGACTGGCGGCAAACTCCCCGACATGCCGAGGGCCAGCGATATGTCGGACAGGAAATAGAGCAGGAAGCCTGAACCGAGCCCGGCCAGGATGAAGAGACCCAGACGGCCCCGCCGTGTCAGGCGGAGCGAGAAGGTGGCCGCCACCAGCACCATCGCCGTCAGGAGTAGTGGTGTCGAGAGGATAGCGTACCAGTGAATTCTGTGGCGCAGCGGGGAGAATCCTGCTTCCTCCAGGGTGTCGATGAAGGCCGGCAGTTCCCAGAACGACATCGTTTCCGGTGAGGCGAAGCTGTTCTGAATGCGCAGAATTGTCAGCTGCGTCGGAACCTCAAGGGTCTCGAAACGTTCCACCGTGGCGTCAGGCCGGGTCACGAGAACATCCTCAAGCATCCAGTAGCCGTCGTGCAGCACGGCGGTTTCGGCATCAAGGCGCTCAATGAAACGGTCGTTGTCCTCGAAGGTAAAGATGATGACGCTGCCGAGTTTGGCGCCGCGCGAGGCAACATTGGTGGCATGGATCACGAACTGGCGCGTTCCATCGCCCTCGCGCAACCAGAGGCCGCCCTCCGAAACCGCGAGCAGGCTGCTTTGGCCGCGCAGATACTGGGACTCCAGTTGCTCGAAGCGCGCTACCATCGCCGAAGCCAGCGGGTTGGACACTGTGATCACGATGCCGCCGAGAACCAGCGCAATGGCGAGCGACGGCAGCAGGAACTGCCATGCCGAGACGCCCGAGGCACGCGTGACGACGAGCTCATGGGACCGAGTCAGCCAGACGTAGGTCAGCATCGTGCCGAACAGCAGGGCAAAGGGCAGCACCTTCTGTGCCAGGAAGGGCATGCGCAGCAGGGCCATCTCAAGCACCAGCCCGAAACCCGCCTCCTCGCGCGAGGCCGCACGGTCGCCCAGGTTGACCAGGTCGATCAGGAAGGCGACGCCGATCACGATGCCGAACACCAGCAGGATCGACGACAGAAAGCGTTGCGCGATGTAGCGTGAGAGGATCAGGGAGATGCGCACGGCCGATCAGGAACCTGTCGGTGTAAGCTGGGTCAGCACGCGCAGCAGCGTGAAACGCTGCCGTGTCATGATCCAGATTGCGAGCGCACAGGTCGCCACGGGGAGCAGGTAGTAGGCGCTCAGCAGGGCCGGGTTCTTCACGATCGCGCCCGCAAGAGCAAACGATCCTCCGAAGTAGGTCAGGCCGCCGACAATGCCCCAGGCGATCCGCGCCCATTGGCGGCGGCGGTCGAACTCCCCCGCAATCATCGCGGCGAGCCCGATCAGGGCGAGCGCCAGCGCATTGAACGGCGTCACGATCCGCCGATGAGCCTCGGCCAGCAGTTCGTGGTAGTTCTGGATTTCGCTCGAAGTCTGCGGTTCGCGCACGAGCTCGTGCAGATAGCGCTCCTTGGGTTCGCGATAGCGCTCGCCGGGTTCTTCGACGAGCGGCGAAAGGTCGAGCGTGTAGCTGTCGAAGTAGAGCATCTGGAGCGACCGGTCGACGTCCGAGACCTCCTGTCGATTGCCCTGTCCCAACACCAGCATCGGTCCGTTGCCTCGCGAAACAAGGGCACCCCATACAGCCATCATCGTCACGACGAGCTCGGAATCGGATGTATCGTGCACCAGGATGCCCAAGAGGCGGCCGTCGTCGTCACGGGTGCGCACGTAAACCGTCAACTCGTCGGTGATTGTGTTGAAGACGCCTTCCTTCAGCAGGACGTGGGAGAAATCGTTGCGCAGCACGGCTTGCTCGTCCTTGAACGTGCGAAAACCGGCCGGCATCAGGTAAAGCGACAGGGCAAAGCCGATCAGAGTGCAGATCATGCCCAGAAGAAGCGCCGGTCGTGCCAGGCCCCAGTGGCTGATCCCGACAGCCCTGAGAACGACTAGTTCGCGATCCGATGTCAGGCGGTTGTACGTATAGATGACGGCACACAGCGTCGCGATCGGGATGATCACGGTCAGCACGTCCGGCATCAGGAGGATCGTGAGCCTCAGGAAGCTCAGAACCGACAGCCCCTTGTTGATGATAAAATCAAGGAACCGCAGGGACTGGCTCAGCCATACGACACCAGTAAGCGCCAGGATGACACCTGTGGCCATCACAAGAAGTTGCTTCAGGATGTAAGAGGTATGCTCACGCACGCACCGTACTCACGCCTTGTCGTCCGATCATTGTTCCATTCCACGCCCGAGAACGTCGAACTATACGTGAAGGGTTGCCATAAGTCAGGGGAAGGACGCTCCTTTTGTTCGTGCCGGGGTGCCGGTCGTGCCTTCACAACCGCCGCTGATCCGCTACAGTCGCGGGCCCACAAAAATTGCCAGAAACCGTGAGGACACCATGGAAATCGCCTTCGCCAACGCCATTCCCGATGACGCCGATGCCGTGCTTGTGGTGATCGAAGAGGGGCGGAAGCTGTTTCCGTCGGCCCAACGCGTGGACGAGGCGGCTGGTGGCGTAATCGCGCGTGCGGTCGGAATCGGCCGCTACACCGGCAAGAAAGGCGAGATGCTCGACATTCTGGCGCCCGACGGCCTGAGCGCTGATCGCATCGTGGCGGTCGGAGCCGGCGATTACTCGACATTCAAGCCGCTTGATCGCCAGCATTTGGGCGGCAACAGCTATGCTCATCTCAACAGGGTCGGTGCGCGCCATGTCGCGATCCCGGCCTCGTCGGCACTGGATGTCTGCGACTACGTCTACGGCATGACGCTGCGCAGCTACCGCTTCGACAACTACCGGACGAAGATCAAGGACGAGGATCGGCCGACCCTGAAGAAGGTCACCGTCGTGGCCGACGAACTTGCGGGTGCCGAAGAGAAGATGGCGCGTCTCGGTCACCTCCGGGACGGTGTCTTTCTGACCCGAAATCTCGTCAGCGAGCCTGCGAATACGCTTTATCCCGAGGAGTTCGCACGGCGCGCCAGTGAGCTCTCGAAACTCGGTGTCGATGTCGAGGTCCTCGGCGAGGCCAGGATGGCCAAGATCGGCATGGGTTCCCTGCTCGGCGTCGGCCAGGGAAGTGAGAAGGAAAGCCAGCTCGTCGTGATGCGCTGGGAAGGCAGATCGGACGACGACCCCTGGCTGGCCGTGGTCGGTAAGGGTGTCTGCTTCGACACCGGCGGTATCTCGCTCAAGCCTGGTGCCGGCATGGAGGAGATGAAGTTCGACATGGCGGGCGCGGGCTGCGTCATGGGCCTGATGCATGCGCTTGCGGCACGCGGGGCCAAGGCCAACGTCGTCGGCGTGATCGGCTGTGTCGAGAATATGCCCTCGCACAATGCGCAGCGCCCGGGCGACGTCGTCACCACCATGTCGGGCCAGACCATCGAGGTGATCAACACCGATGCGGAAGGTCGGCTCGTGCTGGCCGACGCGCTCTACTACACGGTGAAGACGTTCAAGCCGAAGCAGATCGTCGATCTCGCTACGCTCACCGGCGCGATCATCGTGGCGCTCGGCAGCTACCAGGCCGGCCTCTTCTCAAACGACGACGACCTCGCGTCCACGCTCACGGCCGCCGGCAAGGAGACGGGCGAGGAGCTCTGGCGCATGCCGCTGGGTGACCGCTACGACAAGGATATCAACTCCGACATCGCCGACATGAAGAATGTCGGCAAGGCGCGCGAGGCTGGCTCCACCGCCGGTGCGGTCCTTCTGCAGCGCTTCGTCGAGGGTACCCCCTGGGCCCACCTCGACATCGCTGGCACTGCCTGGACGAAGGGCGATGAGCCGATCACGCCCAAGGGTGCGACGGGTTACGGTGTGCGCCTGCTCGATCGGTTTGTCGCGGACAACTACGAAACTTGATCGCTGCATCCGTTGACCGACATCGGCTTCTATCATCTGCAGCGCACGCCCTTGGGGCGTGCGCTGCCGAAGCTGCTTGAGAAGGCTCTTGAGCGCGGCATGCGCGTCCTGGTAGTCGCGGGCAGCGAAGAGCGTGTCGCCCAGCTTAACGACCTGCTCTGGACGTTCGATCCCGCGAGCTTCCTGCCTCACGGCACGGCAGGCGAGGATGCTCCGGAGCACCAGCCGGTCTGGCTTTCCGAACACGAAGCCAATGCGAACGGCGCCAACCTCCTCGTTCTGCTCGACAGCGCCGACAGCGAGCGGATCGACACTTACGAGCGCGTCATCGACATGTTCGACGGCTACGATGACACGGCCGTCGCGGCCGCCCGTGAACGCTGGAAGGCCCGAAAGGACGCCGGCCACACCCTGACCTACTGGCAGCAGACCGATCGTGGCGGCTGGGAGAAGAAGGCCGAGAGCAACTGATCCCAGCGCTATGTCTTAATGTCGGGCGACCCATCGGTCTGTGACGTCAACAAGGCGGTGCTCGAGGCTCTGGGCGGAGGCAACACCTTCGTCTCCGACAACGTGAAGGGTCTGCCGCGCTCAATCTCGGCTGGTTCGGCCTGCTGCAGGGGGCGACGTTCAGCCAGAATCTCAGGATCGACCCCAAGGTCTTCTTCGGTGCCATGCCTTTCTTCGATCCCGAGATCAAACATGCGACGGGGAGTAAGGTGACATGATCGGCCGCGACGCCTAACGAGGCTGATCAGGTGCCGCTCGATGTTTATGTCGCAGCCATGCAGCATCTGGTGTCGTGGGCCGAGGAGAACGGCCTCGACACCCGTTTCACCAAGCTGATGACCGAGGTCTTCGGTGATGCCTGCACCAAATGCTTCGGCGACAGGGAGGTCGCCGCGACGATCACGATCCTGAACGGGAGCCGGTGATTGTGGCCAACCGCGACTACGACTAACATCGTTCTCGACAGCGGCAGTACGGGTGGGACGCTCGCGGTTCGGCTGAGGGAGGATCCGTCCGTCTCCATGCTGCTGCTGGAGGCGGGACCGGCAAAGGGCACGTTGCTGAACAACTGGCGGGTCGATATGCTCGCCGCGTTCGGCAGCACTTGGCAGTCTCCCGCCTTCAACTGGATGTTCGAGGGCAAGAACGAGACCACGCTGAATGACCGTTCGATCATCCAGCCGCGCGGCAAGATGCTGGGCGTCTCCAGCTCCAGCAACATCATGTGCTTCATCCGTGGCCATGCGCTCGATTTCGAGCGCTGGGTCACGGAAGGCGCGGACGACTGGTCCTGGCGCGAGGTGCTGTCCTATCTCAAGCGCATGGAGACTTGGCAGAGTGGCGAGAGTGCCTGGCGCAGTGGCCCCGGCCAGGTCCACGTCATCCAGGGCGACTACCCGGCGGATCTCCACGAAGCTTTCATCCAGTCGGGCGAACAGGCGGGTTATGCCGTCACCGACGACATCAACGGCCAGCATCACGAAGGCTTCGGTGCCTTCCAGATGAACATCTACAACGGCATGCGCACGTCGACGGCCGAGGTCTGCGTCCGGTTCAATGCCGGCCGCGCCAACCTGACGGTCGAGACCGATGCGCTTGCCACGAAGGTCGCCCTCGTAGGCACCCGCACGGCCGGCCTGGAGATCCGGAAGGGCAACGGCCAAGCCCATACCATGCGCGCCACGCGCGAGCTGATCCTCTCGGGCGGTGCGGTGGGATCGCCCCATCTGGTGATGTTGTGGGGCATCAGCCCGGCCGACGAGCTGCGCCAGCACGGTATCGACGTGAAGGTGGACCTGCCGGGCGTCGGACAGAACCTTCACGACCATCCGCTGATCTACATGAAGTGGCGTACCGACAAGTCAGTCTCAATGAGCAAGTACATGCGCAAGGACCTGATGCTCTGCAAGGGCGCGCGCTGGCTCTCGATCCACACGGGCCCAGGTGCGGCCAACAATGTCGAGAGACATGCTGTTGGCTGCGCACCGACCCCACCGATACGCCGCGCATTCATTCCAGCTTCCTGGTTGCCGAGAGCGACTTCAAGCGAATGGCGCACACCATCGAAATGGGGTGTGAGATCGCCAACTAGCCTGCCCATATGGTGCATGGCATCACCGAGGTCGATCCCGGCACCGATATCTTGAGGCCCGCTGAGACCGAGACATTCATGCGCGACAATGTGGCCGGCAGCTTCCACCTCGCCGGCACCTGCAAAATGGGCAACGACGCCATGGCTGTTGTCGATTCGAACCTCAAGGTTCACGACATTAAGGGCCTGCAGGTCGCTGATGCCTTCGATTGTATACTTGAACACGAATGCAACTTCGATTGTGATTGGTGGGAAGGCCACCGACATAATCCTGGGGAAACCGCCGTTGCAAGCGGCTGACGTGCCCCTGCCGATGTAAGGGAGAAGCGGACATGAGAATCGCTCGAACGTTCAGCCTGCTTCTGGTCTTTCTCCTGCTGAGCGACGCCCCGACGGTTATGGTGGCCGATGTCACCTACCGCGACAGCACTACAAATTCCGCATCTCCTATCCGAACTCGTGGTCGCTCCAGCACAACAGTGATGACAAGATTCGCCTGACGATCGTGAGAGATTTCGGCCGTGGACCGGCGGCCTGCTTGGTGCAGGTCATGCCGAGCGATTCGGACCACGTCGCTGTTTGCACTGTATCGGTCGTCTCTCACGCGGCCCTGCAGGATATGACGCAGGACCAGATCAACGCGTTCATGACGACGAAGCCGTCGGATAAACTGATCGCCGTCATCATTGAGCAGATTCCGGGTGCAGGTGTGGTCGACGCCAAGCGCGGAGAGTTCGACAGTCGCGCCGCCGTCCTGTTGATCGCTGACATCACCTTCCCCGAGACGGAAAGGACGTTCCGCTACTTGATGATGTCGGTCGTCCTACACGAGTGTTGCCGAGATGAAGCTGGTCTGCGGAACGACCCTGGCCGACTAAAGTAGGGGCCCGCCGACCTTCACGCGATTCATTGCTCTCGCTGAGGTTCGAGGAGTAGGCCGAAACAAGCTTCTGCACTCATTGAGCTCGGGTGCGCGAACGTCTCAATCAGTCGACCACGGGGTCCGATAGTACCTTCCGCAGACGCTCGCGGATCGTCCAGCGCGCCCGTGTCCCTGCCTTCAGGATCAGGAATGTTTCGGGTCGGAGCTCGACCGGGGCATCATCGCTGTTTGAGGAATTCGATGGTGCAATCGCTCGAGATGATGACGGCAAGCTCGTCGGTCTCCGTGTCTTCCACGATACCTTCGGCAGCTTCCCAAACGCCCCGCTCGATCTCCTTTGCCTTGTCGACGCTGAACGTCAGCGCACGGACCTCGCCAGAGCCTTCCAGCACATTCATGCCGTGGTCCTCGACGAGCGGCAGGTCGATCGCGGCAACGTCGAGGGCGAAGTTGGATCTGAAGAGGTCGGTCATGATCGACGGTCCTCCGACGGAACGGGACGTTGGGCAGGGCAGGTGCGCTAACCCATCAGTGACTTCATGCGCATGAGGCTCTCTTCGGGCCACATCTTCTTGGCACTGTAGTACTCCTCGACCACCGGCTTGCCTTCGGGCAGCGGCACCCAGGGCTGCTTGGTCGACGTGAAGATGTGGATGTCGGGCTCGATCGCGGCACCCCCGTCGAGCGAACCGGCGCGGACGAAGGCGATTTTGTCGCCCGCCGCTGCGTAGTGGCTCCACACGGCGACGCGACAGGTTGGACAGCGCATGATTGTCTGGCCGGCACCCGAGGTGGTGGGCACCGTCACGGGTTCCGTCTGTCCCTTCAACAACTCGATCCTGTCGGTCTCGATCATGGCGTTGACCGCGAAGGCTGCCCCCGACTGGCGTTGGCAAAAGCTGCAGTGGCAGCTGTGGACGAAGAGCGGCTTGGTCATCATGCGGTAGCGGATTTCGCCACAGGCACAGCCGCCCTCAATGGGGTAGGTCACGGTCATGATCGAAGCTCCCGGACTTGCTGGTCTTCGCGTTGCGATTCGTGCGCAGGGCGAGGTCCGTCAAACGGTGGACGGGCCGCAACACAGTGCCTATAAGGCGCGCCAAATTCCCTGCTATCAACCCTTACGAACGGACACTTTCAACCATGGGCGAACGCACCTTTTCGATCATCAAGCCCGATGCCACCCGTCGCAACCTGACCGGTAAGATCAACGCCATGCTGGAAGACGCTGGCCTGCGGATTGTCGCCCAGAAGCGCATCCACATGACCCAGGAGAACGCCGAGACGTTCTACGCCGTCCACAAGGAGCGGCCGTTTTTCGGTTCTCTCGTCGCGTTCATGACTTCGGGCCCGGTGGTGGTTCAGGTCCTCGAAGGCGACAACGCCGTCGCCAAGAACCGAGAAGTCATGGGCGCGACCAATCCGGCCGATGCCGCCGATGGTACGATCCGCAAGGCCTTCGCCGAATCGATCGAGGCCAATTCGGTGCACGGCTCGGACTCGCCCGAGAACGCCGCTATTGAGATCGCCTACTTTTTCTCCGGCTCCGAGGTCGTCGGCTGACGTTGTGATGTGTCATCCAGCACAAGGCCCGAAACGCCGCCAATCCGGGACCTCGACAGGCACGTCCCCATCGTTCGAGGTCCCGGCTCGACCTTCGGTCGACCGGGGTGACACAGCAGAATTCGCGAGCGCTCTGTGATTCGCGTCCTGATCCATCACAACGAGCCCGAACCGCTGAGGGACCGGCTGCTGGAGCTGGTACTCGGCGTCGAGGTCGGCCTGTCGGCGAGCTATGATGCCCTGATCGCCGACACAACAGCGTTCGGTCCGGATGTGCAGTTCCACATTCGTTTCGAGGACAAGACTTATCCCATCGCGGCGGTCTTCGATCAGCCCTCGCTGCGCTGGATCGCGGTCGGCGGTGTCGGCGTCGACCATCTCGGGCCGTGGGACCCCAAGGCGATCCTCGTGACCAACGGCGCCGGGGTGGCGACTGAGGCGCTGGCCTGGCACGTCATCGGCTCGATCATCGCGCTGACGCTCAAGTATCCGACCTTTGCTCGCCGGCAGGCCGATCATGTCTGGTCCGGTCAAAGCGTCGGCCACATCTCGGGCAAGACGATCTGTGTCGTCGGGCTGGGCCACATCGGCCGCGACATCGCGCGCATGGCGAAGGCCCTGGGCCTCACGGTCGTCGGCACCCGGGCCAATCCGCAGCCGACCGACAATGTCGATCGGGTCTATGCTGCCGACGATCTCCACGCCGCGCTCGCCGAGGCCGATTTCGTCGCCGTCGCGACGCCAAAAACCGAACGCACCATCGGACTGATCGACAGGACTGCCTTCGCAGCGATGAAACCCGGTGCCATGCTGGTCGATGTGTCACGCGGCGGTGTGACGCTTGCCGTGGACCTGATGGCTGCACTCGATAGCGGTCATGTCGCCGGTGCCTCGCTGGACGTCTTCGATCCCGAGCCGATGCCTGAGGATCATCCGCTGTGGGACTACGAGAACGTCATGATCACACCGCACAGCTGCGCAACCTTTGAGGGTTGGGAACTGCGCTCGATCGAGCTCTTCGCCGACAACCTCAAGCGCTATATGGCGGGCGAGCCTGTTTTCAACGTTGTCGACCCTGTCCGCGGCTACTGACCTCCATAGGAGCGTCCCGCACCCTCGTCCTCGTTCATGGTGCATGGCACGGCGACGTTGTGCTGGTCGGTCACAGCTACGGCGGCGTCACGCCTGAACAGGCATCATGGCTCGACACCAAGCTCGTGTCCCGTCCCCTGCGCACCTGCACCACACCCCTCCGGCTTGCCCATCCGCCCGGCAACGGTGTGCCAACCGACTACGTCGCCTGCACCGATCCCGTCTGTCAGGTGATGGAACCGATCTGGCAACGCCTCCGTGCCGCCGGTTGGTTGGCCGAACCACGAACTGGCGACAGGCCGCGACGCCATGATCATCACCCCCGAAGCAACCGCCGACCTGCTGGAGCAGATGCAGATCCCCGACGGCGATTCCTCTTCACACTGCTGCGGCCAGGCTCGTCTCTCGCCAAACTTCCGCTGACCTCTCCCCGGTGAGGTGAGGGGTTTGTTCGTGCGGCTTGCTCATTTGTCCACTCTCCCGGGATCGGGAGAGGGAGGGACCCGCGGCGCAGCCGCAGGAGGGTGAGGGTCGATCGTTGGTCAAATCGCTACCGGGTTCACCAGCACACCATCGGCCTGGGTGACGTCGTGGATGCGGACGCGCTCGTTGACGATGCGCACCCGGCCCTGGGCGATGAGCTTGAGGGCCATGGGGTAGATGCGGTGCTCGGCTTCCAGGATACGGTCGGCGAGCGTGTCCTCGTCGTCGTCGGGCAACACCGGCACGGCGGCCTGGACGATGATCGGGCCGTTGTCGAGCTCGGGCCTGGCGAAGTGCACCGTGCAGCCTGAAACGGTCACGCCCATCTCGATCGCACGGGCATGGCAGTTCAGCCCGGGGAACGAGGGCAGCAACGAGGGGTGGACGTTGAGAATGCGGTCACGCCAGGTGCGCATGAAGTCTTCGGTCAGCACCCTCATGAAGCCCGCAAGGCAGATCATGGAGCAGTTGGCGCGGCGCACTGCGGCATCAAGCGCGGCGTCGAAGGTCTCGCGGCTGTCGTAGGTCGTATGATCGACGACCACGGTCGGAATGCCTGCCGCTGCTGCGCGCTGAAGGCCCTGAGCGCCGGGCCGGTTCGAGAGCACCAAGTTGATCTCGGCCGGGTTGTCTTCCTCGGTGCAGCCATTGAGCAGCGCCTGCAGGTTGGTGCCGCGTCCGGAGATGAAGACGGCAACCTTCATGATCCCAGCCAGTCGCCGTCGAGCCTGTCGATCACGACCTGTGGCCTGTCACCGGCAGGAACCAGCTTTCCGATCATTGTCACGGTCTCGCCATGGTCGGCCAGTACGCTTGCAAGATGATCCGCCCGGTCCGCCGCCACGATGAGCACCATGCCGATGCCGCAGTTGAACGTGCGTGCCATCTCGGCAGCCGCAATGCCGGGGCCCTGGTGACCGCGCGCAAGCCAGCCGAACACCGCCGGCACCTTCCAGCTCCCGGCCTCCAGCCGTGCGGCCAGACCGTCGGTCAGGACACGCGGAATGTTCTCCAGAAGGCCGCCGCCGGTGATGTGGCTCAGGCCCTTCACGCCGCCAGCCCGGATCGCGGCAAGACAACTCTTCACGTAGATCCGCGTGGGGTCGAGCAAGGCTTCGCCGATCGTACGGCCCGGCGCGAAGGGCGCATCGTCGCCGAGCGCCATGCCGCGAACGGCGAGTGCACGGAGGACCAGCGAGAAACCGTTGGAGTGAACACCGTCGGACGCGAGCCCCAGGAGTACATCGCCGTCGGCCATGTCAGGTGTGGGCAGCATCGCGCCGCGTTCCACCGCGCCGACGCAGAACCCGGCGAGATCGTAGTCGCTCTCGGCATAGAGACCCGGCAGCTCCGCCGATTCGCCGCCGATCAGGGCACAGCCTGCCTGGCGGCAACCCTCGGCCACGCCGCCGATGATCTCGGCACCCTTGGCAACATCCATCGCCCCGATGGCGAGGTAATCGAGGAAAAAAAGCGGTTCGGCACCCTGCACCACGACATCGTTCACGCACATCGCCACGCAATCGATGCCGACCGTATTGTGGATGCCGGTATCAATGGCGAGCTTGAGCTTGGTGCCGACGCCGTCGGTACCCGAGACCAGGATGGGATCGTCGTAGCCGGCGGCCTTCAGGTCGAAGAACGCGCCGAAGCCGCCCAGCGCACCGTCGGCGCCGGTTCGCGATGTCGCCTTCGCCAGCGGTTTGATTGCTTCGACGAGGCTTTCCCCGGCATCAATGTCGACCCCGGCGGCCTTGTAAGTGAGGCCTGTCATGCAGCCTCGCTCCCCCCGATCCGATTTGCTAAGGTTCCTCCATCTATACGGTATGATCCCGGCTTTGCAATGAGAGACCGTCTGACATTCCCTAGGACCTTTTGGCTGTTCGTCGTCGCGCTTGCGACCGTATGGCTGAGCGCGGCACCGACTGCCGATGCGGCCGGGCAGGTGCTGACCATCCGCAACGTTGCGGTCGACGAATCGGCCGGTGATGCCAGCGAGGCACGGCGAGTCGCAATCGCGAACGCCCAGCGCATCGCCTGGAACCGTCTGATCGAGAGGATGGTCACCGGTGACATCTCCCTGGTCGACGAGCCCGATGCCGCGACCCTGGAGACAATTGTCCAGAGCCTCGAGTTCGCCGACGAGAAGATCACTACGGGTCGCTATCGCGCCAATGTCACCGTCCGTTTCCGTTCGGATTCGGTGCTGGCCTGGCTCGGCAACTCCGGCGTGCCGCATCTTGTGGTGCCGACACCGGTCATGTTAGTCCTGCCCGTCCTCCAGACGACGGAAGGCAACCAGCTCTGGGAGGAGGTCAATCCTTGGCTTCGGGCCTGGCAGCAACGACCGGGATCGGGGTTCGCGGTTAAAATCATATCGCCCGTGGCTGATCTTAACGATCTCCTCGCGATCGATGCGGATGGGGCGCTGGCCGGTGATTGGTCAAAGATGCAGGTGCTGCTGGCGCGCTACGAGGTCGACGGCATCCTCGTCGCCGTTGCGCAGCCGACGGCTTCCCGCCTTGGCCAGACGCTGACTTGGTACGAAGGCCCCGAGGGTGAAACCATTCCCATGAGCATCCTGCTCGAGCCGCCGCCCGGCGTGCTCGACGGGGTAACC
Organism: Rhodospirillales bacterium; assembly: GCA_014323865.1. Lineage (NCBI taxonomy): Bacteria > Pseudomonadati > Pseudomonadota > Alphaproteobacteria > Rhodospirillales > Rhodospirillales bacterium. The sequence goes on from JACONG010000014.1 coordinate 94,612, forward strand.
GACGGCGAGGTCGAGGCGACGGAGACAGTCGTCGATATCTCCGCGCAGGACTACATCGCTGCCGTCGATACCACCCGGCAGGGCGTCAGTGACTACTGGACCGCCGCGACCTACGTCCCCGACGGCGTCGAGGCTGCGATGGTTGCCGAGATTCCTGTCCGCAGTCTGGGTGAGTGGGTCGATATCCGCAGTCGCCTTGCGCAACCGGCCGTGCTCACCGAGACCCTGCCGCTGGTTGTCTCCGTCGACCGTGTTCGTATTCTGCTGCGTTATGTCGGGACGCTCGAGGAGTTGCGTGCGGGGCTGCGGCGCGTCGGCCTCGGGCTGAGCGCCCAGGGCGACAACTGGATCATCCTGCCGTTGTGAGACCGGCCCAGCTTGTCTTCGGTTTCGAGCATCGTCCGGCTCTGGTCGAAGAGAGTTTCCTCGTTGCTGCGGAAAACACTGAGGCGGTCGCATGGATCGACCGTTGGCCCGACTGGCCTGGACGTGTTCTGGCGCTCCATGGGCCCATTGGCTGCGGCAAGACTCATCTGGCCCATGTCTGGCGACGGCGCAGCGGTGCCGACCTGCTGTCGGCGAGCGATCTTGAAGAGAGCCTTCTGTGCACGTGGTCCGAGGCTGAACCCGTTGTGGTCGTCGAAGACGGCAACCGTGTCGTCGACGAAGCGGCGCTCTTCCATCTTATCAATCTGGTGCGCGAGAACGACGGTTTCCTTCTTCTGACGAGTCAGGCACCGCCCGCCCGCTGGTCCGTTGCCCTGCCGGATCTTCGCTCCCGGCTTTCGGCGATTCAGGTCGTTGGCATCGAGCGTCCGGGCGACGATCTGATCGGCGCTGTGCTCTCCAAGCAGTTCCACGATCGCCAGCTTGCCGTGCCTGACGACGTGATTGCCTATCTGGTCGCCCGCATGGAACGGTCATTTGCCGCCGTCGGTAGCGTTGTCGCGGCACTCGATGATTTGTCGCTGGCAGAACGTCGCGCTATCACGATGCCCTTGGCGCGCCACGTTCTGGAGGCGGCGCAGACCGAACTCGATCTCAAGGGGGACTGATCCATGGACATGGGAATTCGGGGCCGCAAGGCCATCGTCTGCGCGTCGAGCAAGGGCTTGGGCCGCGCGTGTGCCGAAGCGCTCGCCGCCGAGGGCTGCGACGTGGTGATCAACGGCCGTACCGAAGAGACCGTCGCGGCCACGGCCACCGCGATCCGCACCGCCAGTCCCGACGTGACCATCAGCGAGGTCGCCTGTGACGTCACGAACGCCGAAGGCCAGGCTGAGCTTCTGGCCGCTTGCCCGCAGCCCGACATCTTCGTCAATAATGCAGGTGGTCCGCCGCCAGGCAACTTCCGTGATTGGGACCGGGACGACTGGGTCAAGGCGCTGGATGCGAACATGCTGACCGCCATCATGTTGATCAAGGCCACTGTTGACGGCATGATCGACCGCAGGTTCGGCCGCATCGTCAACATAACCTCGGCTGCCGTGAAGTCGCCGATCCCGATCCTGGGTCTGTCGAACGGCGCTCGTGCCGGCCTGACCGGCTTCTGCGCCGGCCTGGCCCGCGAGACCGTCGAACACAACGTCACGATCAACGGTCTTCTTCCGGGTCCCTTCAACACGGACCGGCTGAAGCAGACCATGGTCGGCCGCCAGCAGGGCGACGAAACCATGGAGGACACCATGAAGCGCGAAGCCCAGGGAAATCCCGCCAAACGCTTCGGCGAACCCGACGAGTTCGGTGCCGCCTGTGCCTTCCTTTGCAGCCAGCACGCCGGTTTCATCACTGGCCAGAACCTGGTAATGGACGGAGGCAGCTTCCGCGGAACGCTTTAGGACAGAGCGTGCTCGGCGATGTCTTCGCCGTTGGTGAAAATTAGTCTTGCAAATGCGAATGGCTCGCATCTACTATCTCGCTATTGCCAGCTGGGTTGTGCCATGTACGTGTGCATTTGCAACGGTTACCGCGAAGACGACGTCCATGAGGCGGCGGCCGATGGTGCGCGTTACGCCGAAGAGGTCTACTATGCGCTCGGCAATGGTCCGTGCTGCGGACAATGCTTGGAGCACGCTCAGGAAATCTTGGACGCCATTCACGGCTCCAAGGGGACATCGTCGGGGTCGCCCTGACTATGGCGTTCGCTTGGCCCGGGTTAAGCGCCGAAAAGACGGGTCTAGCCCTCAGACTGTTCGTCTCGCAGTCTCAGGTGAGCAAGGACCAAAACTCCGAACAGGCAATGCTTGAGACTACTCCTCTGCCGACATCTGCGACTGGGTGTAGTTCTGGATTCCCATCTTCTCGATCAGACCTATCTGGGTCTCAATCCAGTCCTCATGCTCCTCCTCGTCATCGAGGATGGACACCAGGAGTGATCGACTGACGTAGTCGCTCTTCTGCTCACAGAGAGCAATCGCTTCCCTTAGTTGGGGGATGGCTTCCTGCTCCAAAGCGAGGTCGCATGTCATGATCTCTTCAATGCTCTCGCCGATCCGCAAGCGGCCAAGGTCCTGCAGGTTGGGCAGTCCCTTGATGAGGAGGATGCGCTTGATCAGCGCATCGGCGTGCTCCATTTCCTCGATCGATTCCCTGTAGAGCTTTTGCGCAAGACAATCAAAGCCCCAGTCCTCGAGCATTCGGGAATGCAGGAAGTACTGGTTGATCGCGGTCAGCTCGTTCTTGAGTACACCGTTCAGGTGCTTGATGATGTCCTTGTCGCCGTCCATGTCACTCCGCCAAGTCGATGGGTTGAAAGAGGTGTGAATTTGGCTTTGTCGCAAGCGCGCCCAAAAGCCTCGGCCATTTTACACGAAAAGAGCCCGTGCGAATTGGTTTGTTTGCTTTTGGATCGAATGATCGAACAAATCGATCATTCGACGGCGACTTCGCCCGTATCGGCGACCAGCAGCTTCCAGCCCCTGGCGGTGGTGCTGTCGAGGTTGGGTGGCCGGCCATGAAGTAGAGCCGATCGCGGTCTTCGCCCTGGGCCGTGCAGAAACGATGCTGCAGGTAGAAGAGGGAGGTGTCGCCTGGAGGTAGAGCTGAATGCGGACGGATGCCGGGGTGCTGCTCAAATCGTCGGCGGTAACGCGATAGATCAGGCTGTCCATGCCATTGCCGTCGGCGTAGTCCGGATCGTCACCGACCGCCGTCGATGCCCATGTCCTTGTCGGCCCCGAGCGCGATGTCGCCGCGATCGCTCTCAGGTAGATAGCCGTGGGACAGGAGCCGGTCGTTCTTCACCTCGGTGCAGATCGACAGGAACGAGGTCGTCAACTGGCCGGCGGGTTCGGCGTCAAGGCCGCACTGCGGGCCGGGACCGTCACCGGGCGTGCTCACGAACTCCTGATAGATCTGGGCCTGGTCGACGATCTCGCGGCCGTGTAGTCGAGCGAATCAATCGCCTTGTTCACCATCATCGGATCGACGGTGCGGACTCCCATCACGTCGGGGAACTGCTGGCCCATTATCACCAGGAAGATGTTGAGCCCAAGGAGGTCGTGGCGGTCGAAGCTTTCGCGCTCGGGAATGTCGATCGCATAGGGGCCTGAGATGAACGCGGTCTCGGCCAAGGTCGAGTACTCCTGAATGCTGGCGATCTTCGAGACCGTGGGCGAGCCGTCGTCGGTGACGCACGGCATGTGGCACTGCTGGCAGGTCTCGGGCGTCTTGCCCGCGCCGTGCAGCAGGTCGCCGTCGGGCGCATCGCTCGGTCACGGCGTGGCAGAGACGAACTCGCGGCTGAAGCTGCCGTATTCGTCTGTTGCGGCATGCTGGTCGATGTTGTACTGGCGCTGGCCCATGAAGCCGTGACGGCCCAGACAGGTGTTCTCGACTAGGGCGACTTCGTCGCCGGGCGCGCGGTTCTCCTCCATCCGGGTGTGCATCTCGGGCGATTACCAGATCACGAACGGCGAATGTGTGCTGTTGTACTGCGAGTGCCAGGCGCTATCGATCAACATGGCGGTGAAGGGCCAGGCGGCGCGCACCGTGATGGCGCGCACCCAGCCGGAATCGGTGTCGCGGTGGCACTAGTTGTCGAAATAGCGGGAGTAGATATTCTCGTAGGTGTCCAGCAACATGACGGCCGGATCGCGCATGGCGTCCTGAAGTTCGGCACAGACCGCGAAATCGATGACCGTGATCGGATCGGCGACCTCGGCCGGACAATCAGCCGCGAGTGCTGTGCCAGTATCCAAGTCGATGGCGGCCACAATATCTATCGTCAAACGAGTCACGGATCCGTGTATCAAGCGCCTCCCTATGGTCCGCCATCCGTCCCGTGGTGGCGATGTGCCTCTCGCGTCAATAAGACAACGATCGGGTAAACAAGCCTAGATTTCGATCAGCTTGAGGCTTTCGCCGTCGGGTGCAAGTGCCAGCTTTCCGGCCTTCAGGCGGCGGGCGTCCTTGCCGAAAATCTCGTTGCGCCAGCCGTGTACTAGCGGGCTGTCGGGGTCGTCTTGAGCGGCGAACCGCTCGACCTCCGACATGTTGGCGACGAGCCGTGGGGCGACGCCCTCCATCTCGCACTTGGCGCGCAACAGGGTTTTCATCAGGTCGACCAGCGCAGCGGGCGCAGCGGGCGGCGGCCGTTCGTTCATTTCCTTCTTCGGCAGGTCATCGTCCGACAACGCGAGCGCACGTCCGACGGCTGCCAGCATGCCCTTGCCGTTGTTGCTGCGGGCCATGCCCTGGGGCACCAGCCGGATCGTATCCATCTCTTCCAACGATTTCGGCAGCTGCAGGGCGATCTGAACGAGAGCATCGTCCTTGATGATACGGTTACGCGGGATATCCTTGGCCTGCGCGGTCTTCTCGCGCCATGCGGCGAGCTCGCGCAGGGCCGCCATCTGACGCGGCTTGCATCCCTTCATCTTGATCCGCTGCCAGACCTGATCGATGTCGACCCGATAGGTGTCGGCGCTGGTCAGCACCGCCATCTCCTCCTCGATCCAGGCAGTGCGGCCTTTCTTCTCCAAGGTCGCGGCGATCGACTCATAAACCGGGCGCAGGTGCGTGACGTCGGCCAGCGCATATTTGATCTGCTTGTCGGTCAGGGGGCGGCGGCACCAGTCGGTGAAACGCGAATCCTTGTCGACATGCTGGCCGATGACTTTGCGCACGATCGCCTCATAGCCGATCTGGTCGCCGAAGTCGCAGACCATGGCCGCCACCTGGGTGTCGAACACCGGATGCGGCACGTGGCTGGTCATGTGAAAGAAGATTTCGAGGTCCTGGCGGGCAGCGTGGAAGACCTTCAACACGCTCTCGTCGGCCAGAAGATCGAAGAAAGGCTGGAGGTCAATCCCGTTGGTCCGCGGGTCGATCGCGGCGACCTCGTCCTTGCCGGCGATCTGGATCAGGCAGAGCTGGGACCAGTAGGTCCGCTCGCGCATGAATTCGGTGTCGATGGTGACATAGGGCTCATCGCGCAGCTGCGCGCACAGGGCGGCAACGTCGGCGGAATCGGTTAAAACAATCATAACCCCTCTCTCTACAGGGTTTTGATGACGAGTCTACAGTTCGACGTTGATGCTCGCTTGCATTCACTCGGCCCGGCCCCTGCCTGCCTTGACATTGGTGGGGCCAAGGCGTTGATTGCGCGCCTCGGTACAGGGCCGGGAAAACGACGATGATTCCGGGCAATTCGACCATGCACCGCTACCGCACACACACCTGCGGCGACCTTTGCCGCGACCACGTCGGCGAGATCGTTCGCCTGTCGGGCTGGGTTCACCGTAAGCGCGACCACGGCAACCTGCTGTTCGTCGACTTGCGCGACCATTATGGCATGACGCAGTGCGTGATCGAAACCGACGGCGAACACTTCCCCGTGGTCGAGGCCGTGCGCAGCGAAAGCGTCGTGACGATCGAGGGCCCCGTCGTTGCCCGTACCGACGAGACAGTGAACCCCGACCTGCCGACGGGCCATGTCGAGGTCCGCATTCGTGCCTTCGATGTGCTGTCGGCAGCCGAGATCCTGCCCATGCCGGTGTTCGGCGAGGTCGACTATCCTGAGGATATGCGCCTGCGCTACCGCTTCCTCGATCTCCGGCGCGAGCAGATGCAGAAGAACATCGTGCTGCGCTCGAAGGTCATCCACTCGATCCGCATGCGCATGGTTGAGGCCGGCTTCACCGAGTTCCAGACCCCGATCCTGACGGCCTCGAGTCCCGAAGGCGCGCGCGACTTCCTGGTGCCCAGCCGCCTGCATCCCGGCGAGTTCTACGCCTTGCCGCAGGCCCCGCAGCAGTTCAAGCAGCTGGTCATGGCCTCGGGCTTCGACCGCTATTTCCAGATCGCACCCTGCTTCCGCGACGAGGATGCGCGCGCCGACCGTTCGCCTGGCGAGTTCTACCAGCTCGATGTCGAGATGAACTTCGTGACCCAGGAGGACGTGCTTTCGACCATCGAACCGGTCATGCACGGCGTCTTTGAGGAATTCGCCGACCGGCCCGTCACGCCCATGCCGTTCCCGCGCATCGGCTTTGACGAGGCCATGCTGAAGTACGGCACCGACAAGCCCGATCTCCGCAACCCGGTTATCAACGCTGACGTCACGGCCACGTTCGCCGAGTCCGACTTCAAGATCTTCAGGAGTCAAATCGAGAAGGGTGCAGTGGCGTGCGCCATTCCGGCACCCGGTGCGGGCGGGCGGCCGCGCAGCTTCTTCGACAAGATGATCGGCTTCGCCCAGGACAACGGTGCGAAGGGTCTAGCCTACATCATCTTCGAGGATGGCGCTGGCAAGGGGCCGATCGCCAAGCTGATGAAGGACACAGAGCTCCAGCAGATCCGCGAGCTCGCGGGCGTGGGCGACGGCGATGCCGTTTTCTTCTCCTGCGCGGCCAAGGGTGAGGCCGAACGCATCGCCGGTCTCGTACGCACCCGCGTCGGTACCGAACTCGGTCTGCTCGAGGAGAACGTCTATCGCTTCTGCTGGATCGTCGACTATCCGATGTACGAGTACGACGAGAAGGAAAAGCGCATCGACTTCAGCCACAACCCTTTCTCGATGCCCCAGGGCGGTCTTGAGGCGCTGGAGTCCAGGGACCCGCTCGAGATCCTCGCCTACCAGTACGACATCGTCTGCAACGGCGTGGAGCTCTGCTCGGGTGCCATCCGGAACCACGAGCCTGACACCATGGTGAAGGCCTTCGAGATCGCGGGCTACACGGCCAAGGACGTTGAGGAGCGCTTCGGCGCGCTGTTCAACGCCTTCCAGTACGGCACCCCGCCGCACGGCGGCTTGGCACCCGGCATCGACCGCATCGTCATGCTGCTCGCCGACGAGCACAACATCCGCCAGATCACGCTGTTCCCCATGAACCAGCAGGCCCAGGACCTGATGATGGGCGCACCCGGCGAAGCCGCCACCCACCATCTGCACGAACTCCATCTCCGCATGTCTGCCGAAGCCGAACAGCGCCTCAAGGACAAGGCCGCAGGCGAGGGCTGACCGCACGAACCTTCCCTCGCCCTACTTGGGAGAGGGATGCGGAGCCTTGGCGAGAAACGAGCCTAGGTGGAGCTGGGTGAGGGGGAACTGACCTGATCAGGCGCGCCAGCCACTGCGTCATCCCGGCCGAACAACGCGAGAGTCAGGATATCGGTCCGCGATGATCAGAAGGTGGTGCGCTGCCGGAATACCGGATTGGTGCGGCTGTGCCGCTTGTCCTGGATGACACGATTCAGGTGCCGAAGGCCGGTTTCTTCTTGCGCTGCTTGAAGGTGTGCTCAGGCCCGGGGAAGCGGCGGTGCCTCACGTCGTCGGCGTAGGCGATGACGGCCTCTTCCATGAGCTTGCCAAGTTCGGCGTAACGTTTGACGAACTTCGGTTTGAACGTGTCGAACATGCCGGTCATGTCCTCGGTGACAAGGATCTGGCCGTCGCAGGCGGCCGAGGCGCCGATGCCGATGGTGGAGACCGGGCACTTTTCGGTCAGCTCGGCCGCCACGGTCTCGACCACACCCTCGACGACGATGGCGAAGGCACCGGCCTCGGCGATCGCCTGGGCGTCCTTGATGATGCTCCGGCGGGCGGTGTCGGAATGACCCTTGGACTTGAACTGGCCCGCCGACTTCACCTTCTGCGGCATCAGCCCGACATGGCCCATCACCGGGATGCCGCGCTTCACGGCTGCTTCAACGGTGCCCCCGAGACCTGCGCCGCCTTCCATTTTCACGGCATCGCAGCCGGTCGCGTCCATCACGCGCCAGGCGTTGTCGAGCGCGCGGTCGCGGTTGTGTTCATAGGTGCCGAAGGGCATGTCGACGATGACGATCGTGTTCTTGGCCGCCTGGGCGACGGCGTAACCGTGGCGGATCATGGTGTCGAGGTCGATCGTGCGTGTGGTTTCCATGCCGTAAAGCACCATAGCGAGCGAATCGCCGACCAGCATGAAGTCGACATGGCGGTCGAGGCAGCGCGCGGTGGGCGCGGTGTAGGCCGTCAACCCCACGATGGGTTTGCCGCCCTTGGGCCCCAGCAGTTCGTGGTGCGCCAAGCCGGAGATCAGACGCGCCGAGCACCGGCGGTCGCCCTTACTTTTCTCGGTCCACAGCGACATTGTCGATCAGCCGTGTTGTGTTGAGGCGCACCGCCGCCAGCAGGCGACCCGCACCGTCCCCCGATTCAAGCGGGGTCAGCGTAGCCGCATCGCGCAGGGTGAGATAGTCCACCCGATCGAAGTTGCCTTCAAGTGTCTGCCGTCCCGCCGACAGCGCGACATCGACAGGCGTGCCCGCCCGGACCGCCGCCGCGGTTTCGATCAGCGTGGCATGAAGGGCAGGGGCCCGGGCACGATCTTCGTCGCTCAGATAGGCATTGCGCGACGACATTGCGAGCCCGTCGGCCTCCCGCACCGTCTCAACGCCTACAATCTGCGTCCTGAGATCAAGATCGCGCGCGAGCTGCGTGACAACGATGAGCTGCTGGTAGTCCTTCTGGCCGAACACCGCGATGTCGGCCTCGGCCTGGATCAGCAGCTTGGCGACCACCGTGGCGACGCCGGTGAAGAACCCGTGGCGATGGTCGGCCTCCAATCCCTCGGCCGGGCCTGCCATGCTGATCTGGGTCGCGAAGCCCTCGGCATACATTGCCGCCGCATCCGGCGCATAGAGCAGGTCGAGGCCGGCCTCGCGGAACAGTGTGGTATCGCTCGCCTCGTCGCGCGGGTAACGGTCGAGGTCCTCGCCCTCGGCAAACTGCCGCGGATTGACGAAGAGGCTCGCCACGACCCGGTCGGCGCGGCTCCGGGCCAGCGCCACGAGTGCCAGGTGGCCCGCGTGCAGCGCGCCCATGGTCGGCACCAGCGCCACGGTGGCACCCTCGCGGCGCCAAGCGTCGGTCATCTGTCTCAGGTCGTTGACGGTGCGTACGGTGCGCATGAGCCAGTCCATTCTGCGACCATTGTGCAGTGCGGCATAGAATTTCGCAATCGCAGCAACACGACAACACTGGCGACCGATCATCCGTCCCTGTAGCGTTCCCATACAGGAGGACGGCCATGCGCTTCGAACAGTTGAAGACCTGCCTGCGGCTGCTTGCCGAGAGGGTGATGCTGCGGTTTGTGAATTAGAGGGTGGGAGGATCGATCTTTGGCTCTAGTAGGTTTGTGCACACACCTGGCGCATAACTCTGAGTTCCATTTCTCATCGATCTTGACGTCAAGATTGATATCCTCGCAGGTAGCGAGGAAACGGATGGCCAAACAGTGACTAGGAGTCGTTCGAGACTCAATCATCTCATATCTTGCGGAACTAGGTCGTGATGCGTCGATCGCCGAGATCACTGCTGCCGCTGGTCAGTGCCTCGGAGATGTTTCTGCTTCGTCCGTACGTTCCTATCTCAGACTCAACGTGCCTGATTTGTTCGAGCGTACTAGCAGAGGCAGATACAGACTCGTCAACGTTGAAAACAGTCTAAACGGAGACGGGACTCAGGAAACCTACAGTTTCCCATCGGTCGCAAATGGAGACGCTCAGCTCTATGCGGCCGATTGCTTCGATTGGTTAGCGAACCGCGAAGCAAGCTCATTTCATGCTATCGTGACGGATCCGCCTTACGGATTGGTTGAATATACAGACAAGGAGAAAGCTAAGCTGAGAAATGGCAAAGATGGAGTCTGGAGGATTCCTCGATCCTTTGACGGCCATAAGCGTTGTCCGCGACACACAACTCGTAGAGCAAGGAAAAATGGAGATTAAACTGTTCTGCGTTGACTGGCTATCGTACAAACATGTAGGGCAACCTATCGCTTTAGTAAGCTTATCTTTACTTTAGAACTTGTTGTTGGCGAATACAAGAACTGCATCCGATTAAGTTGAACAAATCTACCTTTGCACATTCCTAAAGTATATCTCCAAAAAAGTGAGCGCGATTGCTCGCGCCCCAAGTCAGGGAGAACACACCATAAGCTGGCGACCGGCCCGCGGATACAGGCTTGGGCCACCCACGTCTGCAACGGTTGAGCGGGTCAGGAGCACCCGCTCGTTGCACCACATGTAACGCACTTGAGGCACGTTCCGTTGCGGACCAAGGTGAGGTTTCCGCATTCGTTGCACGGATCTCCCTCGTAACCTTGCATGCGCGCCCGACGAACCTCCTCGGCGCGCGGATCAACCTCTGTCTCGTCGACCATCACGGCGGCCATGGCAGCCCCCGACGGGGCGGCGACCGAGACGTTGCCGAAGGCCGCTTCGGCCTTGAACATCTGTTCGCCCATGGTGACGCCGCTGCCCAGGCCGCCCTCGAGTACCTGCAGGCGCCCGCGGGTGTAGCCGTTGCTGGCCAATTCCTTGAACAGCTTGGCGACCTCAGCCATGCCGCCGTCGTCGGGCAGATCCTCGTTGGCGTCGCCACGGCCCACCGTGTCGGTGCGCAGGTCGCGGGGCTCGACATGGGCCAGGTCGTCGCGGGCGAGGTAGCTGATGGCGAGCTCGCGGAAGATGTAGTCGAGGATCGAGGTCGACATCTTGATCGTCTCGTTGCCTTCGACCATGCCCGAGGGCTCGAAGCGGGTGAAGGTGAACGCCTCGACGAACTCTTCAAGCGGCACGCCGTACTGCAGACCGATCGAGACTGCGATGGCAAAGTTGTTCATCAGGCTGCGGAAGGCGGCACCTTCCTTGTGCATGTCGATGAAGATCTCGCCGAGCGAGCCATCCTGGTATTCGCCAGTTTTCAGGTAGACCTTGTGGCCACCCACGATGGCCTTCTGGGTGTAGCCGCGGCGGCGGTTGTCGAGCCGCTCGCGCTGGCCGCGGTCGCCGCGGTGGACGATTTTGGTGACGATCTTTTCGGCCACGGCCCGGGCTGCGGCGGCGGGCGGGGTTTCGGCTTCCCCGATCTCCTCGGCGATGTCGCCCAGGTTGATAGCCGACAGCGGCTGGCTGAGCTTGGAGCCGTCGCGGTAGAGCGCGTTGGCCTTCAGGCCTAGGCGCCATGAGAGCTCGTAGGCCTCCCGGCACTCGGTGACAGAGGCGATGTTGGGCATGTTGATCGTCTTTGAGATCGCGCCCGAGATGAACGGCTGGCTGGCCGCCATCATGCGGATATGGCTCTCGGTCGAGAGGAACCGCTTACCGATCCGGCCGCAGGGGTTGGCGCAGTCGAACACTGTGAGGTGCCCGTCGCGCAGGTGCGGCGCACCCTCCAGCGTCATCGCCCCGCAGCAGAAGGTGTTGGCGAGATTTATGTCGTCCTTCGAGAAGCCGAGCGCGGTCAGCATGTCGAACGACGGATTGTTGAGCTGGCCGGCATCGAGCCCCAAGGTCTGGGTGCAGAACTCCTCGCCCAGGATCCACTTGTTGAAAACGAACTTGATGTCGAAGGCGCTGGCGATCGAGGCCTCAAGCTTCTCGATCGTGTCAGCGTTGAAGCCCTTGGCGGAGAGCGTGTCGTGGTTGATGCCCGGTGCGCCTTCCAGCGTGCCGTGGCCGACCGCGTAGGAGATGATCTCCTCGACCTGAATCGGGCCATAGCCGAGTGTCTTCAGCGCCACCGGCACCGTGCGATTGATGATCTTGAAGTAACCGCCGCCAGCGAGCTTCTTGAACTTCACCAGCGCGAAGTCGGGCTCAATACCGGTGGTGTCGCAATCCATAACCAGCCCGATCGTGCCCGTGGGCGCGATCACGGTGGCCTGCGCGTTGCGGTAGCCGTTTTTCTCGCCGAGTTCGACCGCACTCTCCCAAGCCTTGATAGCGGCATCACCCATGGTCGGGTCGGGCAGCACGTCGTGGTCGATCGCGACCGGCATGACCGAGAGGCCTTCGTAGTTGTCCTGGCCGCCGACCGCTGCCTGGCGGTGGTTGCGCATGACGCGTAGCATAGCCTCACTGTTTTCCTTGTAGCGCGGGAAGGTGCCGAGCTCGCCCGCCATCTCGGCCGAGGTGGCGTAGCTGATGCCGGTCATAATGGCGCTGATCGCACCGCAGATAGCGCGGCCTTCTTCCGAGTCATAGGAGTAGCCCGAGGCCATCAGGAAGCCGCCGAGGTTGGCGAAACCCAGACCCAGGGTGCGGAAGTCGTACGACCGCTGGGCGATCTCCTTGGACGGGAACTGCGCCATCAGGACCGAGATCTCGAGCACCACGGTCCACAGGCGGACGGCATGCTCAAATGCCGGGATGTCGAAGTGTCCGTCCTCGGTGCGGAACTTCTGCAGGTTGAGCGAAGCCAGGTTGCACGCCGTGTCGTCGAGGAACATGTACTCCGAGCACGGGTTCGATGCGTTGATCCGGCCGCTCTTGGGGCAGGTGTGCCACTCGTTGATCGTGGTATCGTACTGGATGCCGGGATCGGCTGAGGCCCAAGCGGCGTAGGCGATCTGGTCCCACAGCTCGCGTGCCTGCAGGGTCTTGGAGACCTTGCCGTCGGTGCGGCGGATAAGTCGCCACTCGCCGTCCTTCTCGACCGCAGCCAGGAACTCGTTGGTCACGCGCACGGTGTTGTTGGCGTTCTGGCCGGAGACCGTGCGGTAGGCTTCTGAATCCCAGTCGGTGTCGAAGCTGGGGAAGGCGATGCCGGTGAAGCCCTGCTTGGCGAGCTGCATGACACGCTCAATGTAGGCCTCGGGTACTAAGGAACGGCGTGCTAGGAGGATCGCCTTCTTCAGGGTGCTGTTGGCCTTGGGGTCGAAGCGGTCCTCGTCGTGGCGGTCGCCCTCGTGGCAGGCCTCCATGACCTCGTTGAGGTGCTTCTCGCAGAGCTTCGAGCCGGCGACGAGTGCCGCGACCTTCTGCTCCTCGATCATCTTCCAGCCGATGAAGTCCTCGACGTCGGGATGGTCGATGTCGAGCACCACCATCTTGGCCGCGCGACGTGTGGTGCCGCCCGACTTGATCGAGCCTGCCGCCCGGTCGCCAACCTTCAGGAAGCTCATCAAGCCAGACGACTTGCCACCACCCGAGAGCTGTTCGCCCTCCCCCCGCAATTGGGAGAAGTTCGAGCCTGTGCCCGAGCCGAACTTGAAGAGACGCGCCTCGCGGACCCACAGATCCATGATGCCGTTGTCGTTCACCAAGTCGTCCTTAACGCTCTGAATGAAGCAAGCATGGGGCTGGGGGCGTTCGTAGGCGTTGGTCGAGCGGGTCAGCTTGCCCGTCTCGTGATTAACGAAGTAGTGGCCCTGCGCCTGTCCGGCCACGCCATAGGCCCAGTGCAGACCCGTGTTGAACCACTGAGGCGAGTTGGGCGCGCCGACTTGGCTGGCAAGCATGTGGCGCATCTCGTCGAAGAAGGCGCGCGCGTCGGCCTCCTGATCGAAATAGCCGCCCTTCCAGCCCCAGTAGGTCCAGGTGCCCGAAAGCCGGTCGAACACCTGGCGGCTGTCTGTCTCGCTGATAATTCCGGCACCCTCGGTGGCTTCACTGCGCCACAGCCACTCGGGCACGCCCTTTTCCTTGACCGGGGTCAGCTCGCTGGGGACGCCAGCCTTGCGGAAGTACTTCTGCGCGATGATGTCGCAGGCCACCTGCGACCACGACGACGGAACGTCTATATCCTTCTGCTGGAACACCACCGAGCCGTCCGGATTCTTAATTTCGCTCGTTGCCTTGCGAAATTCGATGCCCTCGTAGGCGTCTTTGCCTTCGATGGTGAAATGACGCGCGATACGCATTGCCCCTGTCCCCATATCGTTCTGCGACCTCAGGCAAGGGTCGCTGTGTGTTTCAACGAACGCGGCAAGGGACCCGGATTTGTTCTTCCAGTGGTTGAGCCCACGAAATCTACTATGTCGTGGCTCACCTGACCCAGCCCGCTACTGCTTGAGTATGGTGGCGAAACGATGGCGGGCGGTCAAGCAGATTTTGGGGTCACATTATCCACACATACAAGATGCTGTGTCGCTGTGACAATTTCACGACTTACAATCATGACCTTAACGAGAGGTGTGGATGCATGGCGGAAAGCACTTTGATTTCATCCTTTTGCAGCGGCAAGTTTATTGTTTGAAGGACTCCAAACTCGGCGATGAAATTCTTGAGACCGCTCGACAGACGCTCTCGACTCGGGGCAGAAGAACCCTGTAGATAGCCGCGGAATTTGTTTTGGCTGCAGTTTTTCGGTCGCCGTCCGATCATCGGATCTGGACGTTCCGGCACCGCAAAAGGCAAGATGGGCTGGGCCAACGATTCGAGGGCAGCACAGTAGCGCGGGGCTTCATGGCAACGCTGGGTACGATGATTTACACATGGTGGAAGGGCGAACCCGTCGGTGAGGACGAGTTCGGCAACCGCTACTACCAAGAGAAGGGCAGGGCCGAAGGCCGCTGGCGCCGCCGCTGGGTGGTCTATAAGGGCCGGCCGGAGGCGTCTAAGGTGCCGCCAGACTGGCATGCTTGGCTGCACCGCACGATCAATGAGCCGCCCAGTGCGAGCCCGCTGCTTGCCAAGGACTGGGAGAAGACCCATCTGCCCAACCTGACCGGCACCAAGGCCGCCTATCTGCCACAGGGTCACGTGCTGCGCGGCGGCAAGCGCGCAGCGGCGACCGGTGACTACGAGGCTTGGCAGCCCGAGGGCTGACCGGAGCGCGACGATGGGAGCAAAGACATTCGAAACCCTGGTCGGTGCGGCCGTTCTGCTGGTCGCGGTGATGTTCTTCTTCTTTGCCTACGAGAAGGCCGACGTCGCGAAGGTCTCGGGCTATCAGGTCAAGGCCGAGTTCAGTTCGGTCGGCGGCCTGAAGACCGGCGACGATGTCCGCATTGCCGGCATCAAGGTTGGCACCGTGGCGTCGATGGAGCTTGATCCGGACTGGTACATCGCCTTGGTCACCATGTCGATAGATCCGGGAATTTTTCTTTCAGAAGACACGTTTGTATCGATTTCCTCAGAAAATTTCTTGGGTGGAAACTACGTCGCACTCCACCCGGGTGGCAGCACCGACATGGCGGCGGACGGCTACACCTTCACCCAGACCCAAGGTGCAGTGGACCTCATGGACATGATCTCGCGCGCACTCTTCGGCGGTGTCTCTGAGCAGTGATCGGAATCGCCCTTGTGCGGACTTGAGATCGCCGCAAAGGATCAGCACATAGGCGCCATGAGTGACGAATTTACCTATCTGCCCGATGTCTGGCTCGGCCCCGACGGCGAGCCGGTGTCCTGCGTCGACAAGCTGAAGCTGCTCCAAGAGAACCTAGAGGAGTTGCGCGAGATGGCCCGGGAAGCGCTCGAGGACGCCGTGGTCATGGGATGTGATGAGGCTCAGACCCGCAAGGTCCTGAACGACCTTGTGGCGTCCCTGGAAAAGCCCTTCGCGTGAAACCGGCGGGTATCATTGCGGCCCTCTGGCTGATGCTCGCCGCACCTGCCGCAGCGCAGCAGACCTTCGAGCCCTATGCTTTCGCCGTTCTAGGCGGTATGGACAAGGTCACCGGCCATATCTCGACCCTCGACCTGCCGGTCGGCGTGACCGGCGTCTTCGGCACGCTCGAGGTGACACCGCGCTCGTGCCAGAAGACACCGCCACACGAGGCACCCGAAAGCGCCTCCTTCCTGCAGATTCGCGACTACAGGACGGGCGAGAGCGAAACCGTGTTTTCCGGCTGGATGTTCGCCTCGACGCCGGGCGTCTCGACGCTCGAACATCCGGTCTACGATATCTGGGTGATCGACTGCACGAACTCGGCCTCGTCGCCGGGCAGCAGCGAGTAGAAGTCGGCATCTGCGCCGAGCGCTTCGGCCAGCCGTTCCTGATAGTCCTCACGCAGGATCTCGACGGCACCGAACTGCTTGAGGTGGTCGGTGATGAACTGGGCATCGAGCAGCCGGAACTGCCCGGCGATCAGTCGCGCCACGAGATGGACCAGGGCGACCTTGCTGGCGTTGGTGGTGTGCGAAAACATGCTTTCTCCGAAGAACGCGCCCGCGAGCCTGACGCCGTAGAGCCCGCCGACCAGCTCGTTGCCGCGCCAGCATTCGACGCTGTGGGCGTGGCCTGCGCGGTGGAGGTTGGTGTAGGCGCGTTCGATGCCGGTGTTGATCCAGGTGTTGCGCCGGTCGCGTGCCGCTGCGGCGCAGGCGGCGATGACCTCGGGAAAAGCCCGGTCGACGGTGACTGTGAACGGGCGGCGCTTCAGCGTCTTGCGCAGGCTGCGCGGGACATGAAAGCCATCCAATGGGAAGATTCCCCTGTAGTCGGGGTCAACCCAGAAGACCTCGGACGCGTTGCGGTCGTCGGCCATGGGAAAGACCCCAACGGCATAGGCCTTGAGCAGCAGATCGGGTGTCAGTTCGATCATCGACCGGATATGTGGTCTAGACGTCCGCCTCCAGCAAGCGCTCAAGCCACTTTACGTCGTAATCGCCGTTGGCGAAGTCCTGATTGGCGATCAGGGCCTGGTGAAGGGGGATGGTCGTCTCGATCCCGTCGATGACAAATTCCTCGAGCGCCCGGCGCAACCGCATCATGCATTCGTTGCGGCTGCGGCCGTGCACGATCAGCTTGGCGATCAGACTGTCGTAGGTCGGTGGCACGGCGTAACCGGCGTAGAGCGCCGAATCGACGCGCACATTCATGCCGCCCGGTGCATGATAGGTGCCCACGTGGCCGGGCGAGGGCGCGAAGGTCTCGGGATGTTCGGCCGTCACGCGGCATTCGATGGCGTGGCCTGAGAACGAGACGTCGTCCTGGCCGAATGACAGCGGCGCGCCCGAGGCCAGGCGGATCTGCTCGCGCACGAGATCAATGCCCGTGGTCATTTCCGTGACCGGGTGCTCGACCTGCAGCCGGGTGTTCATTTCGATGAAGTAGAACGCGCCATTCTCGTATAGGAACTCGACCGTGCCGACGTTGCTATAGCCCAGCTTGCGCATGGCGTCGGCCGCGCGGCCGCCGATCTGGGCGCGTTGTTCGGCATTGAGTGCGGGACTGGGCGCTTCCTCGACGACCTTCTGGTGGCGGCGCTGAACGGAGCAGTCGCGTTCGCCCAAGTGAACGACATTGCCGTGGTGGTCGCCCGCGACCTGGATTTCGATATGGCGCGGCCTCTGCAGGAACCTCTCGACGTAGAGTGAACCGTCGCCGAAGCCGGCTTCGGCCTCGCGCTGGGTACGGGTGAACGCGCTATGCAGTTCGGTCTCGTCGTGAACCAGCGTGATGCCGCGCCCGCCGCCGCCTGCCGCCGCCTTGAGCAGAACGGGGTAGCCGATCTCGCCGGCGATCGCGGCGGCCTCTTCCGTATCGGCCACCGCACCGTTCGAGCCCGGCACGATCGACAGACCGAGTTCCACAGCCTTGTCGCGTGCGGCGAGCTTGTCGCCCATCAGGCTGATGTGCTCGCTCTTCGGCCCGATAAAGGTGATGCCATGCCCTTCGACGATCTCGGCGAAGCGCGCGTTCTCGCTCAGGAAGCCGTAGCCCGGATGGATCGCGTCGGCGCCGGTAATCTCGGCTGCCGAGACGATCGCCGGGATGTTGAGGTAGCTCTGCGGCGCAGGTGCGGGCCCGATGCAGACGCTTTCGTCGGCAAGGCGCACGTGCATGGCGCCGGCGTCGACCTCGGAATGGACGGCGACCGTGCTGATTCCCATCTCACGGCAGGCACGGTGGATGCGAAGCGCGATTTCGCCACGGTTGGCGATGAGCACCTTGTCGAACATCGGCGTTCTGTCAGTCGATCACCATGAGGACCTGGCCGAACTCGACGGGGCCGCCGTTTTCGACGAGCACACGGGCGACCGTGCCGCTGTGGGGTGCGCGGATCGGGTTCATGACCTTCATGGCCTCAATGATGAGCAGCGTGTCGCTTTCGTTCACCCGGTCGCCCGCCTTGACGAAGGGTGCGGCGCCAGGTTCGGGCGAGAGATAGGCCGTGCCGACCATGGGCGAACTGACCGCCCTAGGATGACCGCTGTCGACATCGGCGGCGGAGGTTTTCTCCGCGGCTGGGGCCGGCAGTGGCGCGGCTGCGGCCGCCGGCATCGGCACCATGGCAACGCCGCCACGTGCGACGCGCAGCTTGCGGCCCTTGTCCTCCAGCTCGATCTCGGTCAGGCGGGTCTCGTCCAGGAGGCCCGCGAGCTCGCGGATCGCGTCTGAATCGACGTGGAACTTCCCATCATTCATCAGGACGAATGCTCCAGAAGGTTGGATACGGCGTCGAGCGCCAGAACGTAGCCGTGGCTGCCGAAGCCACAGATCGAGCCCACGGAGGCCTTGGCGACATAGGAATGGTGGCGAAAGCGTTCCCGGCGGTGAATGTTTGAGAGATGGACCTCAATGACGGGGCCCTCGAAGGCGTTGAGCGAATCGAGCAGGGCGACCGAGGTGTGGGTCAGCCCGCCTGCGTTCACGATCACGGCCTGGGCTGCCTTGCGCGCCTCATGGACCGCGTCGATCAGATCGCCTTCGTGGTTGCTCTGGCGGAAATCGACGGTAAGTTTGTAGCTTGCGGCATGATCGCGCACCTTGGCTTCAATATCGGCCAAGGTCTCGTAGCCATAGATCTCCGATTCCCGCTCGCCAAGCAGGTTCAGATTCGGACCGTTGAGGATGAAAACTGTGGCGACCATGAGCGTGTCCCCGAACAACGGATGTCAGCCACCCGTTGAAAACAGCGGTTATATCATGCGGCCCTGCGCTGGCAACGCAGCGATCAGTTGGTGGTTTCGGCAGCGTTGATGATATCCGACGCGATAAACCAGTCCGGCGTACCGTAGTCTAGGCCTTGGATCGCGCGAGAGGCAAAATCGTTGGCCTGCGAGAGGTTGCCGCGCAGGTAGTACATCTGGGCGCGATAGAGGTTCGATTCGGGCATCCGGTCGAGCCGGGCATAGGCGTCGCCCAGGAGATACCATGTCGGCGGATAGTCGTTCTCGAGGCGCCGGGCGGTGTTGAGATACTCGGTCGCTTCCTCCCAGCCGGTCGGCTCGTCGAGCTGGAGCAGGGCGCGGGCGAGGCCGATGAGAAGCAGCGGCTCGTCGGGCGCCAGGTCGATCGAGCGCCGGTAGGACGGAATTGATTCGGCGATGCTGCCGGTCTCGTAGAGCATCTGGCCGCGCAACTCGTGGAACCACGGATTGTCGGGCTCCTCGGCGATCAGGCCGTCGATCAGCATGAGCGCATCGTCCATCAGCCGCTCGCGGTAGTGCGCGATCGACCAAGCGTAGCGCGAGTAGAGGCTCTCGTCGCGGTTGGGATACTGCAGGTAGGTCGTCCTCGGCAGCGCCAGAAAGCCGTAGAGCTTGGCGACCATGCGGCGTTGCCGGTCGACCAGATCGGGATCCGACGGCGTTCCGGAATAGGCCGAGGTCTCGATGAACGCGTTCATGGTTTCGACGCGCTCGGAACTCAGCGGATGGGTCAGGAAGTAGGGTATCTCGGAGTTCGACGAGATGAAGAGCTCATATTCGGCGAGCGTGGCCATGAAGTCGCGCAGTCCTTCGGCCGACTGGCCCGTCGCCTCAAGATACTTCATGCCGGCCTGGTCGGCCGCGGACTCCTGGATGCGCGAATAGCCCAGAAAGCTGCGCTGCGCGGCGCCTGCGCCGACCGCCATGACTGCCGCACCGGCCTCGCCACCGCCGGCAAGACCGACTGCGAGGCCCAGGATGGTCGAGAGCAGGACCATGGCAGAAGCGTTTTCATAGGCGCCGCCGACGCGCGCCAGATGGCCTGCCGCCAGATGGCCGGTTTCATGCGCGATCACCCCAATCAGCAGGTTGGGGTCCTCGCTTTCCATCATCAGGCCGCTGTAGAGGAACATGTGCCGGCCGTTGGCGACGAAGGCGTTGAGAACGTTTTCATCGACCAGATGAATCTTGATCGAGTTGGGATCGAGCCCGGCCGCCTCGAACAGCGGCGCGGCATAAAGCCGCATCGTCCCCTCGATCTCCGCATCGCGGAACAATGACAGCGACTGCGCCTGACTGACCTGAATCGGCGTCGCACTGAGCGCCAACAGCAGCGCAAGCGCCAACACGGCGGCCTTGCGCGCGGCGCGGCGCACACGGCTTCCAACCAGATGGATGAGGTTGCGGACTTCTGGCTTCATCGAATTCAGATTCTACAGGCCAAGCCTATCTCGAACGATGCGGCAGGTATGGAGCGAAAATATGGCGCTGGCCGTCGGCATACTCTCGCAGTCTCGTATCCTGTTCATGCATGGAATGAAACGTACCCTGCCGCCTCGAACAGTGGCGTGGCGCAGAAGCGAATGGTATCGTCGGTTTTGGCGTCGCGGAACAGCGACGGGTACTCGTCGGACTGGGCCTTGGCAAGTGGAGGCCATGAGCCGCCGACCCCGAGCATGAGGCACAGGATTACCGGAAGACCGATGCGAAGCGTCTTCAGACAGCATGGCGTGATCGGGTGCATGGCGCGTCATTGTGCGGCAGCGGTTGTGACACTCGCAACGGTTGCAGCCTGCGACACGGTTGACGACGTGTTCGACAACAACAGCACGCCCCGGGGCGTGCCGATCGCCGAGGGGTTCTTCGGCGGCGTTGCTGGTGACGACCCGCGCTCTGTTCTGGTCGCCCGCGAGGTTCTGGCGCGTGGCGGGACGGCCGCCGATGCGGTGGTTGCCTACTACTTCATGGCCGCGGTGAGCTACCCCTCAACCTCATCGCTTGGTGCGGGCGGCGTCTGCATGAGCTACGAGGTGTTCGATGAGGGGCGCGCCGGTCAGTTGCGCTTCATCGATTTCCGCGTCGCGCCAATCGACGATGTCGATCCTTCGGTGATCCGTCCGACCGCCGTTCCCGGCGCCGTGCGCGGACTGTTTCTCTTACATGCCGATGGTGGCGTTACGCCGTGGCAGGACCTCGTCGCGCCGGCCGAGCGAGCCGCCCGCTTCGGCGTGCCGGTCTCGCGCGCCCTGGCACGGGACCTGGCTATGGTCGGCGATGTGCTGCTTGCCGATCCGGAAGCCCGGAGGGTCTTTTCCGGTTCCGGAGGTGGGGTGCTGCGCGAGGGCGAGACGATCGTGCAGCTCGACCTTTCGGCCATGCTGTCGAACATCCGGACCCGGGGCGCGGGAGATTTCTACGTTGGCTTCGCCGCCCGCCAGTTCAGCGAGGCCGTGCAGTCGATCGGGATGCCGCTGACGCTGGAGGACATGCGCGATTATTCGCCTCTGGAACGCGAGAGTTACACGACCGAGATCGATCAGGCCCTCTTGGGTGCTGCGATTACCGTGCATGTTCCCGGTGACGGTTTCGATTCAGGAAGCTCGACGCTGGCCGCTTATGAAATGCTGAGCAGCGGCGATGCGCTTGATCGTGCGCTCGCCAACGGGTCCGCCGACCATCTGATCGCTGAGGTTTCACTGCGCACCGCGGTGGCGCGAGCGATGCGGCCCGGCGCGTCGCCCGACCCGGTGTTCAATGAAGAGTTGATGAGCAACTACAACGCCAACAGCACCACGCCGATCGCGGTGCTGCCTGCGCCCCCGGCGGTGCTGACCGAAAGCCCCGCCGCTTCGAGCGTCGCGGCGGTCGACAGCTTCGGCAACGCCGCCACCTGCGTCTTTTCCATGAACAATCTGTTTGGCAACGGGCGCGTCGCCCCGGGCACGGGTATCCTTCTGGCCGCTGAACCCGGCGGCAACCGCGGCGACGGACTCTCGCTGCTGCCCGTCATCAGCGTGAATGAAAACGTGCACGAGGTGATCTTCGCCGGGTCCGTCTCGGGCGGTGTGGTGTCGGGGCCTGTCATGGCAACGGTGCTGGTACAGCTGATGGAAGCTGACACGACAGTGGGCGATGCCGTCGCCCGGCCGCGTGTCTTCCATCCCGGCCTGCCGGACCTCGTGGTGGTCGAGTCGACGGTCGGTGACGCAGCGCTCAACGAGCTCGTCTCGCGCGGACACGAGGTGCAGGTCATGCCTGAACTGGGCCGGGTGAATGCTATCTATTGCCCCGAAGGCCTGCGCAACGGATCGGAAAGCTGTGCCGTCACGACCGATCCGCGGGCCTTCGGACTTGCCGCTGGCGGCTAGGGCATCACGCCGATGGCGCTCAAGGTCTCCCGACGCGGCCATGTGCCGCCCTTCTTGGTCATGGAGGTGATGCAGGCAGCTGCAGATCGGATCGCGGCGGGCGGTGAGGTGCTCCATCTCGAGGTCGGGCAACCGGGAACGCCTGCGCCCTTGGGCGTGCGGGAGGCGGCCAAGCAGGCGATCAATCACGAGCGCCTAGGTTACACGGTAGCACTGGGTATCGATCCGCTGCGCGAAGCGATCGCTCGCCACTATGCCGACGTCTATGGCGTCCCTGTTCCTGCCGAGCGCATTGTCGTAACGACGGGATCGTCAGCCGGGTTCCTGCTCTCGTTCCTTGCGTGTTTCGAGCCCGGCGACCGGGTCGCGCTCGCCGAGCCGGGTTACCCCTGCTACCGCAACATCCTGCAGGCGCTCGGTCTGGAGCCGGTCGCGCTGCCGGTCGACCACAACAGCCGGTATCAGCCGACCGTCGCGATGCTGCAGGCGCTCGCCGCACCCGTCGACGGCCTGATCGTGGCGAGCCCGTCGAACCCGACAGGCGCCATGGTGTCCCGCGAGGACATGACGGCGCTCGCTGCTCACTGCCGGCAGGAGGGCATCCACCTGATCTCCGACGAGATCTATCACGGCATCGGCTACGGCATGGCGACGACGACTGCTGCAGTGATCGAACCCGACGCGGTCGTGATCAACAGCTTCTCGAAGTACTTCTCGATGACTGGCTGGCGTATCGGCTGGATGGTCGTACCCGAGGATCTGCTGAAGCCGATCGAGCGCCTGGCGCAGAACATGTTCATCTCACCGCCGACCCTGTCGCAGCACGCCGCGGTCGCGGCCTTTGAATGCCGCGAGGAGCTCGAAGACAACGTCGCGGTTTATGCCGCCAATCGAGCCCTGCTGCTCGAGGAATTGCCTCGCGCCGGCCTGACCCGCCTGAGTCAGGTCGATGGTGCGTTCTATATTTATGCCGATATCTCGTATCTGACCGACGACAGCGTCACCTTCTGCCGTGCGCTTCTGGACGACACCGGCGTTGCGGTGACCCCGGGGGTCGACTTCGACCCGGTGCGTGGTCACCGCTCGCTGAGGATTTCGTTCTCCGGCCCGAACGAGGATATGGCCGAGGCGGCCAGACGTCTGGCCGTTTGGCTCAAACGCCGCTGAACGCAGGACGTCAGTTCGGCCCGACGATCTTCTGCCACCACCCGCGGCGTGGCGACGACGGTGTGTCGCTCGCGGCTTCGTCAGCATCGGCCCCGACCACGGTCGTGGTGACGCCGTCGACCACCACCGACTCAGCCTCAGCGACCGGTTTCTCGATCGCGTCGGATTTCGATCCCGCCTCGGGATCTACAACACTCTCCGGCGCCACATCCTCGTCCGAGTCCGCAGTGGCATCGACAGATGCGTCCTCCGCCGTCGCTTCATCGCGCTTACCACGACCACGCCGCCGCCGTTTCGGCGCATCGTCGCCGTCACCATTGTCCTGGGATGTCGCCTCGGTATCGACCGAGTCCTCGGAACGGGCTTCGGCAGTCTCGCCATTCTCGGCCGTCGCTTCGTCGTTGTCACTGCGACCGCGCCGGCGGCGTCCGCCGCGCTTGCCCCGACGGCGGCGCTTGCGTTCGCACTCTTCGCCGTCTGCGTCAGCGTTGAGGGATTCGCCGTCGCCGCTCTCGTCACTGCTGTCCTCGGTCAAGACCTTGGCGTCATCGTTGTCGCCGCGATCCTTGCGCCGCCGTCGGCGGTTCTTGCTGCGCTTACCGCCTTCCGCCTCGGAGTCCGACAAACGATTGTGTGCGTCGCTGCGCTGATCTCGGGCGGTCGTGGTCTCGTCCTCGTCGCTGTCGCGTCCGGCGGACGTTTCGACGTGGATCTTGTAGTCCGGCGCGATCAGGTCGTCGTCGCGCTCAATGCCGACGCTCAGGCCGTGACGCTCTTCGATATCGACCAGCATCTGGCGCTTTTCGTTGAGCAGGTAGAGAGCGACCTTGGTCGGTACCAGAACGCGGATCGTGGCGGCGCGACCCTTGAGCGCTTCGTCCTCAATGCCGCGCAGAACATGCAGCACGGTGGACTCGGTCGAACGCATGTAGCCCGTGCCACCGCAGTGCGAGCAAACCTCGGAGAGCGCTTCCTGAAGGCTCGGGCGCAGGCGCTGGCGCGACATTTCCATGAGGCCGAAACCGCTGATACGGCCAATCTGGATGCGCGCTCTGTCGGCTTTCACCGCTTCCTTCAACTTGCGCTCGACCGTGCGCTCGTTGCGGTGCTCGCCCATGTCGATGAAGTCGATGACGATAAGGCCCGCGAGATCACGCAGACGGAGCTGGCGGGCGATCTCGATCGCCGCCTCGACATTGGTCTTGAGCGCGGTCTCCTCAATGTTGCGCTCCTTGGTGGAGCGGCCCGAGTTGACGTCGATCGCGACAAGTGCCTCGGTCAGGTTGATGACGATGTAGCCGCCCGACTTGAGCTGCACGACGGGGCTATGCATGGCGTCGAGCTGTCGTTCCACCTCGTAGCGGTGGAACAGCGAGGTCTGCTCCTTGTAGGGCTTCACCCGTGCCGCATGGCTCGGCATCAGGAGCTTCATGTAGGTCTTGGCCATCTTGTAGCCCTCGTCGCCCTCAACTAGCACCTCGTCGATGTCCTTGGCGTAGAGGTCGCGGATGGCCCGCTTGATGATGTTGGCTTCCTCGTAGATCAGCGATGGTGCCATGGCCTGCAGCGTGTCGGAGCGTATCTCCTCCCACTGCTTGAGCAGGCTGTTGAAGTCGCGCCGAATCTCGAGCTTGGTGCGGCCTTGGCCCGCAGTGCGGATGATCAGACCCATGCCTTGTGGCACCTCGAGGCCGATGGCGACGTCCTTCAGGCGACGGCGCTGCTTGGCGTCGGCGATCTTGCGCGAGATGCCGCCGCCGCGCGGCGTATTCGGCATCAGCACGCAGTAACGCCCGGCGATCGAGAGATAGGTTGTCAACGCCGCACCCTTGTTGCCGCGCTCTTCCTTGACGACCTGCACGAGCAGAATCTGGCGACGCTTGATGACCTCCTGAATGCGATAGCCGCGCTTCAGGATGGCCGAGTGCATCGCTGCTTCGGTGCGATCGCCTTCTTCCTCGTTGTTGCGCCGGCGCGAGCGACGGCGGCGCTGACGGGTGTCGGGCCGGTCGGGTGCCTCTGTGCGGGCGGGGGAGGGCGCCTTCGCCTTGTCGTCACTACTTTCGGTGTCGCAGTCGAAAGCTTCGGCCGGGGCTTCGTCATCATCCGCCGACGCGCTGTCGTCGTCGTCCGTTGCCTCCGCTGCCTCGGCATCCACCTCAGGAGCATACTCGCCGTCGGCAGCGGCGGTCACTTCAGCGGCATCGTTCTCTTCGTCTTCGGGCGAATCCCGGCTGTCGTCATCATCGTCGTCCGATGACTCCGCATAGTCGTCGTCATCGGACGAGGGCGCATCGGCCTCGGCGGCCTCCTCGTCCTCGCGGCTGGCTTGTTCGACCAAGCGAGCCTGCTCGGCAGCGAGTTCTTCGCGGTCCGAGACCGGAATCTGGAAATAGTCGGGATGGATCTCGCTGAAGGCGAGGAAACCGTGGCGATTGCCACCGTACTCTACGAACGCCGCCTGTAGCGACGGTTCGACGCGGGTTACCTTGGCGAGATATATGTTGCCCTTGAGCTGGGACTTAACGGCCGATTCAACGTCGAATTCCTGAAGTTCACGTCCGTCGGAGACGGCCACGCGGGTTTCTTCGCAGTGGCCCGCGTCGATCAACATACGTTTGGTCATTGTAGTTCCAATTTGCGGAGACAGCGCGCGTGCTGGCGAGGCCTTGGCGTCGAGCCGGCGCTGCCCGGGTTGAGCGTGCCCCCGGAACGGCATCCCGACGGGCATCCGCTGTCATTACGGCGGCAACCGAAAGGCCGCTCCTCAGGGCGGCGCACATCTCGGTCGTGCTTCGGGAATGTGCGGTTGAGGGGAGCACGTTGATCCTTTCCTGTGCGGCCCGGATTGCGGCTGCTTGCCGCGCGGCGCCATTCGTGATTCAATGGCTGCACATGAAAACCATTACTTTCAAGGGCATAGCGCTTTTCATGAAAGCAACGGCTGAGCGATACAGACATCATAGTATGCCCGCGATGGTCGCGACAACCTTCCATTCGCGCATATCGGCGTGTTTTCTCGTCTGCCTCTTGGCTGTGCTGTCGTTCGCAGCGATGCCGGCAGTTTCCAAAATGCCGGAAGTGGTTGGGGTCAGAACAGGTGTTAATGGCGAGGCGACACGCTTCGTTCTCGACCTGACCGAGGCGGTCGACTACGAAGTCTTCACGCTCGACAACCCGGATCGTGTTGTCGTCGATCTTTCCGATGTCGCCTGGAGTCTTCCAGCCGAGAGCCATCAGCTCAACAAGGGTGTAATCGACGGTTTTCGCTACGGCACCTACGAGGCCGGTACGTCGCGCATTGTGCTCGAGGTCAACGGCCCGGTCACTGTGCGCGATGCCTTCCTTCTGGAGCCCGCATCGGGGTTCGGGTGGCGTTTTGTCCTTGATCTCGAACCCGGGGTCGTCGTTCCGGTGGCCGAAGCCGATCCGGTCGAGCCCTCGCCCGTGATCAAAACGGTGACGTGGGACGGGCCTCCCGTGCCCGGCGACAAGCCGGAACCGACCAAACCTATCATCGTGCTCGACCCCGGACACGGCGGCGACGATCCGGGCGCCATCGGGATCAGCGGCACCTACGAGAAGGACATCGCCCTGACTGCCGCACGCGAGCTGAAGGACAAGCTTGAGGCGACCGGCCTCTACTACGTGGTTCTGACGCGCGACACCGACATCTTCCTGCGTCTCGGCGAGCGGGTCGAACTGGCACGCGCGGCCGATGCCGATCTGTTC
The DNA here is from genome assembly GCA_014323865.1 of Rhodospirillales bacterium. Lineage (NCBI taxonomy): Bacteria > Pseudomonadati > Pseudomonadota > Alphaproteobacteria > Rhodospirillales > Rhodospirillales bacterium. The sequence continues at coordinate 121,968 of JACONG010000014.1, forward strand.
ATCTCAATCCACGCCGATTCCATTGCCGACCCCAGCGTGCGCGGTGCGGGCGTTTACACGCTGTCGGAGACGGCGTCGGATGCCGAGGCCGAGGCGCTGGCCCAGAAGGAAAACAAGTCCGATCTGATTGCCGGCGTCGACTTCATCAACGTGGCCTACGACCCCGTCACGACGAACATTCTTATCGACCTCGCCCAGCGCGAAACGACCAACGCATCCTCGGAGTTCGCCCATATCCTGACCGACGAACTGACCGACACGGTGAAGATGCGTGGCAACGCACACCGCTTCGCCGGGTTCCGGGTCCTGAAGGCACCGGACGTGCCGTCGGTGCTGCTTGAGATGGGCTACATGTCGAACGTCGAGGAAGAGCGCAACATGCTCGATCAGGCGTTTCGCGGACGCCTGCTGACGGCCGTCGTGGACGCCGTCGGTGTCTACTTCTCTGACCATCCGCGCTGAGGCGACCGTCACGGCGATGCCACAATGGTGTCCTAGACGACGAATCGGATAAGCTGCCACTCGCAGCGCTAGAACGACCCAACGATAGGGAACACAACCTTTGTCCGACGAACCCGAGGGCAAGCCCAGAAAGAAGAAGCGGCGCTGGGTCCTGCGCATCCTGCTCGTCCTGATCGTGGTCGGAATGCTCGGTGCGATCGCGGTGAGCGGCGCCGTTGTCTACGCCTTCAAGCACTATGGCCAAGGCCTGCCCGACCATCGCGTCCTGCTCGATTACGAGCCGCCGGTCGCGACCCGTGTCTACGCGGGCGACGGCAGCCTGATGGCGGAGTTCGCGATCGAGAACCGCGTCTTCGTTCCGGTCGAGGCCATTCCGGATGTGGCCAAGAACGCCTTCATCGCGGCCGAGGACCAGAACTTCTACCAACACTTCGGCATTGATCCTGAGGGTGTGCTGCGCGCCGCCATCACAAACATCATCACGGTGGTCCGGGGCGACAACCGTCGTCTTCAAGGCGCCTCGACGATCACCCAGCAGGCCGCCAAGAACTTCTTCCTGACCAACGAGGTTTCCTACGAGCGCAAGATCAAGGAAGCCGTACTTGCCTTCAGGATTGAGGAGGCGCTGAGCAAGGACCGAATCCTCGAACTCTACCTCAACGAGATCTACCTGGGCTTCAACTCCTATGGCGTGGCGGCAGCGGCGCTGAACTACTTCAACAAGCCGCTGACCGAGCTGACCCTAGAGGAAGCGGCTTATCTCGCGACTCTGCCCAAGGCACCCAACAATTATCATCCGATCCGCAAGACTGACGCTGCGATCGAACGGCGCAACTGGGTGATCAGCCGCATGGTCGAAGAGGGCTACGCTTCGCTCGACGAAGGACTGGCCGCGCAGACCCTCCCGCTGGGAGTCGACCTCTCGGGCTCCCGCGCGCCGCTGCTCGCGGCCTATGCCTCTGAAGAGATCCGCCGTGACATCGCCGAGCGCTATGGCACCGACGCGCTTTACGAAGGAGGTCTCTATGTCCGCTCGACCATCGATCCCGCCCTGCAGGATGCTGCCCGGCGCGCCTTGCGGCTGGGCCTCAGCGCCTACGACCGTCGACACGGCTGGCGCGGCCCGGTCTCGGCCATCGAACTCGACGGCTCATGGTCCGAGACGCTGGGCGACGTCGTCGTCCCCGACGACTTGATGCCGTGGCGCCTGGCCGCGGTGCTAGGCATGAACGACGCCGCCGTTGTCATCGGCTTCGATGACGGCACCAACGGCATTATCCTGCTTGAGGACATGACATGGGCCCGCGCGCAGCTTGAGGACGGCGGTCTCGGACCTTCGGTCTCGCGTCCCTCGGACGTGCTGACGATCGGCGATGTGATCCTCGTGGAGGCCCTGTCGGAGGACGCCGAGCGCGACGTGCCCGAAGGTGCGCCGATCTACGCCCTGCGGCAGTTCCCGGAGGCCTCGGGCGGACTGGTAGCGATGGATCCGCACACCGGCCGTATCCTCGCCATGGAGGGCGGTTTCAGTTTCGACGACAGCGAGTTCAACCGCGCAACCCAGGCGATGCGCCAGCCCGGTTCGGCCTTCAAACCGTTCGTCTACATGGCCGCACTCGATCACGGCTTTACACCGGCCACGCTGATCGAGGATGCGCCCTTCGTGTTCGATCCGGGCAAGGGCCAAGAGATCTGGAAGCCGGCCAACTACAGCCACGAGTTCTACGGTCCGACGCCGCTCCGGGTGGGGATCGAGAAATCGCGCAACCTGATGACCGTGCGCTTGGCCAACATTGTCGGCCCGCAGGTGGTGGCCGACTATGCCTACGATTTCGGCATCATCCCAGCCGATCTGTCGTTCTATCTGCCCATGGCGCTGGGTGCTGCCGAGACCACGCTGCTCCAGATGACTGCGGGCTACGCGATGATCGTCAACGGTGGCAAACGTGTGGAACCTGCGATCGTCGAGCGCATCCAGGATCGCGACGGCAACACGATCTGGCGGCGCGACGAACGGCTCTGCGAGAATTGCCTGAGCGACGAGTGGGCTGACGATCTGGACGTGCCGCAACTGCCCGATCTGCGCGAGCAGGTCGTATCGCCGCAGACTGCGTATCAGATCGCCCACATCATGGAAGGTGTCATTGAGCGAGGCACCGGTGTCCGGCTGCGCGAGCTTGGCCGGCCTCTGGCCGGCAAGACCGGCACCACGAACGAAAACCGTGATGCTTGGTTCATGGGCTTTTCGCCCGATCTGGCCGTGGGCGTTTATGTCGGCTTCGACCAGCCGGCTTCCCTGGGCAACCACGAGACCGGTGCGTCGGTCGCGATTCCCGTCTGGAAAGCCTTCATCGGCGAAGCGCTGGCGAACGAACCCGTCGTGCCGTTCCGTATTCCGCCCGACATCCGCCTTGTGCGGATCGATGCTGATCGTGGCCTGCTGCCGGGTGTGGTGACCGAGCGGATCATCACCGAGGCGTTCCGGCTCGGCACCGAACCAACCGAAGTGGCCGACAGTGTGGTGATCTCGTCCGAGGACGTGATCGACGGATTCGACCCCTCCATTTCCGGGGTCTATTGACGGCGGTTGCGTACGACGCCAGTTTCTGCGCCCGCCCGAAGCCGGAGAAGAACATGCGCGCCGACATTGCCGATCTGAAGCAGACCATCGAGTCAGGCCTCCTCCTGGTCCGGAGGCATCTTTGACTGGGATAACGCGGTAACCCGGCTCGACGAGGTCGAGCATCTCGCCCAGGACCCTGAACTCTGGAGCGATCCGGAGAAAGCTCAGGTCCTGATGCGCGAGCGTACCCGCCTTTCGGGCGCGATCGATGGCGTGCGCGACCTTGAGGCCGAACTCTCCGACAGCATCGAGATCGCTGAACTCGCCGAACTCGAAGGTGAAGACGAGTTGATCACCGAGGCCGTCGCGACGTTGCAGAAGCTCGCCGCCAGGGTCGAGAATCTCCGTGTCGAAAGCCTGCTGTCGGGCGAGGCTGACGGCAACGACTGCTATCTCGAGGTCCATGCCGGCGCCGGCGGCACCGAGAGCCAGGACTGGGCCCAGATGCTGCTCAGGATGTACACGCGCTGGGCAGACGCCCGCGGCTTCAAGATCGAGGGGCTGGACGAGAGCCCGGGTGAAGAAGCGGGCATCAAGTCGGCTGCGATCAAGATCAGCGGGCTAAATGCTTATGGCTGGACCAAGACCGAGTCGGGCGTTCATCGGCTGGTGCGAATCTCGCCCTTTGATTCCCAGGCTCGGCGGCACACGAGTTTCGCCAGTGTCAGCGTCTCGCCCGTGGTCGACGACTCGATCGAGGTCGATGTCGAGGACAAGGATGTGCGCGTCGATACCTATCGGGCGTCGGGTGCGGGCGGTCAGCACGTCAACAAGACCGACAGCGCAATCCGACTGACGCATATGCCGACGGGCGTCGTGGTGCAGTGCCAGAACAACCGCTCCCAGCACCGCAACCGAGCCGAGGCGTGGGCGATGCTGAAGTCCCGGCTCTACGAGCGGGAGCTCCGGATGCGCGAGGAACAGGCGGCAGCCGAGAACGCCGAGAAGAGCGACATCGGTTGGGGGCACCAGATCCGGTCCTATGTCCTGCAGCCCTACCGGATGGTGAAAGACCTGCGCACGGAGATGGAGATCTCGAACACCGATGCAGTGCTCGACGGTGACCTTGATGACTTCATCAGCGCCGCGCTCGCCCACCGGATCGGCATCGACGAGAATATGGCCGAAGCCTCGTGACTCAAGATCTGAAAGGCGCGGCCGCCGTCGTGACGGGTGCTGTCGGGGGCATGGGCTCCGCCATCACTGCACGACTGCGCGAGGCGGGTGCGCGGGTGCTCATGCTCGACCTTGCCGAGCCCGCGTCGATGCCGGAGGGTGCCGTCTTCGCGGTATCGATATCGCGGATGACGCCGCCGTTCGTCGGGCAGTCGATGCCTTTTCTGCGGACCATGAAGCGATCGGCGTTCTCTGGTTCGACCGTGACCGTTCCCTGCTGGATATCGATCTCAACGTTTGGAATCGCGTTCTCGACATCAACCTGAAAGGAGTAGCTCTGGCTGCGCGCCACTACGTATCGTAGATGAGGGAACACGACGGTGCAATGTTCCACATCGCCTCGATCCAGACGCAACATGGCGACGCCAAGGCTCAGGACGCCTACGGCGCGAGCAAGGCCAGCCTTCTGGCGCTGTCGAAGTCACTAGCGATCCAGCTTGACGCCAATCGCTTCTGCTTGAATGCGGTCCTTCCCGGTGCGATTCGCACGCCGATGCAGAAGCGCTGGTCGGACGACCCGGCCATGGCGGAAGCGGTCGCCGGTCCCGTGCCGCTGGGCCGGCTCGGCACGGCCGACGACATTGCCGATGCTGCGATGTTCTTGCCTTTCGACGCGGCTTCGTACATCACCAGTGCCGAGTTGATCGTTGACGGGGTCGTCAGGCTCTGCCGCGACCATCGGCAAGCACTTCTTTCCCCACGACGATCCCACCGTCTCGGTAGTGATGTCCTTCGGTGTCTTCGCGATCGGATTCCTGGCGTGTCCTGTCGGCCCGCTGGTTCTTGGCCACTTGGGCTATGTCCTGGGGCGGCGCAAGGTGCTGATGATCTCGATCCTCATGATGGCCGGGCCGACCTTCCTGATCGGCGTGCTGCCGACCTATGACACGCTGAGCGTTCTGGCACCGATCATCCCATCCTGTTGCGCCTGGCGCAGGGTGTATCGGTTGGTGGCGAACTGACAGGCACGGTCGTCGGCACTCTGATCACCTCGGTGCTCGACGCCGAGCAGGTCGCGGAATGGGGCGGGCGCTTGCCGTTTCTCGCTGGCGTGGTGATCGCGATCTTCGGCTTGATCATGCGCCGTGGCCTGGAGCACGAAACGCCGCCGGAGAAGGCCGAGGGACGCGGTGCCATTCCGCTGCCCGATGTGTGGCTTCACCATAAGTGAGACTTGGTCTGCACGGTCGGGATCGTGGCGTTCAACGCCACCGTCTTCTACCTGATGTTCATCTACCTCACGACCTATCTGGTCGACATTGTCGGCGACAGCGAGTCGACCGCCTTCGAGATCAACACCATCAACATGGCCTTGCTGGTGATTCTGATTCCCGTCCGGTGCTGGGCGACAAACCGGATGAACGTGCTGCTGATTGCAGCGTGCCCTGGCATCGTCGCGAGGATTCTGCTCTTCATGCTGATCGGCAATCCGGACCCGATGCTCGAGTTCCTCGGTCAGCTTGGCTTCGTGATGGTCCTGGCACCCCTATGTGTCGTGTATTGTGCGACGGATGGCGTTCCTGTTCCCGCACGATCTGCGTATGAGTGCATTCTCGACAAGCTACAACATCTGTCTTGCCATCTTCGGCGGCACCGCACCGGCTGCTGCGAGCTACCTGATCGAGCAGAATGTCGGCGAGCTGTCGCCGGCTTATCTGCTGACGGGTGCCGCGGTGATCTCGTTCGTGTCGCTGTTGCTCACCTGACCGGAAAACGAGACGGCTTGATCGCCGTCTGCGCCGAGGCCAAAGTCACAACCATGCCCATCGAACGCCGCGACTCGCAAAAGCAGATCCTTTACCTGCTGAAGACCAAGGGGTCGATGACCGCGCAGTCGCTCGCCGACCGGCTGGAGATCACGGCGATGGGCGCACGCCAGCATCTCAAGAAGCTGTCGGATGACGGTCTCGTCGCCCACCACGACGAACGCTCCGGCGTCGGTCGGCCAGCGCGCCATTGGTCGCTGACGACACGTGGCAACGACCGCTTCCCGGACAGCCATGCACAGCTCACGGTGTCGCTGCTGGAAAGCGTGCGCAAGGTATTCGGCACCAAGGGGCTCGATCGTCTGATCGATTCCAGGACCCGGGAACAGGTCAAGCTCTACCAGGAGCATGTCGGCGACAAGAAGACGCTCAAGAAGCGGGTTGAGGAGCTTGCCGTACAGCGCAGCGCCGAAGGTTACATGTCCGACTGGTTCAAGGACGATGATGGCGCCTATGTGTTGGTCGAGAACCATTGCCCGGTGTGTGCCGCCGCCCAGTTCTGCCAAGGCCTGTGTCGATCCGAGCTCGAGCTGTTCCGCGAGGTTCTCGGCGACGATGTCGAGGTTGAGCGCACCGACCACCTGCTCGCCGGTGCGCGTCGCTGTGCCTACCGGATCGTCCCGTTTCCGGAAGTAAAATAGAACGTCTCCGGCAGCCCCGCCTGGGTGCGTGCCTCGACGTTGAAGGGCGGTTTGAGTGTGCCTCTGAACGCGTCCCGACCACCTCCTTCCATGTCGTCTCATGGTCCTGACCGTGCAGATTGCAGACATGCCGGAACCATCGGCTGCCTGCAGCGACATGGCCGATCTCGTCGCGATAGATGCTCTCCAGGATGGCGGCGCTTTCCTCATCGCCGGTACGACGCAGACGGTCGATCATGTCGGGTGTGACATCAAGACTGTGCGCTTCCAGCACCAGGGGACGATAGCCAGGCGTGCCAGCAGGTCGTTCGAGGTCGCCATGGCCGGTTGCCAGAGACCGTCGTGTGCGGGCAGGGCACCGTAGTCGGAGCCGGGCGCAACCAGCCGGTCTCGGAGCAGCAGGAAGTGACGCGCCTCGTCGTCGCCAACCGAGATCCAGTCGTCGTAGAAGTGCCGCGGCATGCCGGGAAACCGCGCGGCGATATCCCAGGCGAGATTGATCGCGTTGAACTCGATATGCGCCAGCGCGTGGAGCAGGGCGATCCGACCGCGCTCGGTCGTCAAGACACGCCGTTTGGGCATGGCGTGCGGCGGCAGAAGTTCGGGCCGATCGGGGCGTCCCGGACCGTCTTTGACAGGGCCGTGCTGAAGCGCCAACTGGTCGTTGCGCCAGACCGCTGCGGCACGGCGAGACGTCCGGGCTTTGTCGAGGGCGTCGCTCTCTTCGAGAACGAACGTAGCCAGCGAGGCGAGCGTCGTCCGGTCGCTCAACCCAGGGCCTTGGCCGCTTTGGTCACAGCATCCACATGGCCGTTGACCCTGACCTTGCGCCAAACTTCGGCGATTTTGCCGTCCGCGCTGATCAGGAAGGTCGCTCGTTCGATACCCATGTAGGTCCGGCCGTAGTTCTTCTTCTCAACCCAGACGCCATAGGCCTCGCAGATCGAACCATCCTCGTCCGAAACGAGCTGGAAGTTGAGCTCGTACTTGGCCTTGAAGTTGTCGTGGCGTTTCACGCTGTCCTTGGAAACACCGACGACCACGGTGCCGGCATCGGCGAGGTCGGCCATGTTGTCGCGGAAGCAGCAGGCCTCCTTGGTGCATCCCGGGGTATCGTCCTTCGGGTAGAAGTAGAGCACCACGTTTTTGCCCTTCAGTGACGAGAGCGACAGGGATCCCCCGCCGTCCGTCGGGGCCTCGAAATCGGATGCATCGTCTCCGGGCTGCGGTCCGCTCATGGCTGCGTCGTTTCCTCTTCGTTGGTCGCGTGGGCCGCGACGGTTTCGTCGAAGACGGACTTTACCACGGCCTGCATCGTATCCAAACGCTCGCAGAGGTCTTCGAAGCTGTCGGTGCTGCTGACGCGGACCAGAAGATCGCGCAAGGGCGGCTGGAGATCGCCTTCCGCCGTCGGTTTGGCCATCGCCAGCCGGATCGCGGTCTGCACGGCGCGCATCGTTCTGTCCGCCTTGATCAGCAGCTTGGACTTCTGAGTCTCCACCAGGCCCGCGGTGGCCAGCTGCTTCAGGGTGGGCCGAACGCGTCGCGACAAGAGTTCGGGATGCTGATCGGCGTGGATGAGTTGGAGGTACTGGACAAGGAAGTCAAGATCGATCAGGCCGCCGCGGACATACTTCACGTCGAATCGGTCGAAGGGCGGAAACTCGGCCGCGATCCGCTGGCGCATGTCGGTGACGGCGTCGGCGAGCTTCACGGGGTTGCGGCTGCGCGTCAGGACATCAGAAATCGCGTCGCCCAATCGTCGTGTGACGACCGGCCCGCCGACCACCACCCGCGCCTTGGTGAGTGCCAGGTGTTCCCATTGCCAGGCCTCGGCCTCCTGATAGTGGATGAACCCCTGCACATCGCTCGCCAGCGGGCCCGCGTTGCCGGAGGGACGCAGCCGCATGTCGATCTCGAAGAGGCGGCCTGCATTGCTCAGCGAAGTCAGCGCGGTAATGATCCGCTGGCACAGTCGGATGTAGTACTGGCTTGCCGCGAGCGGCCGCTTGCCGTCGGACGCATCGGCCGTCATGCCGTAGTCGTAGACAAAGACGATGTCGAGGTCCGAGCCGAAGTTGAGCTCCTGGGCGCCATACTTGCCGAACGCGATGACGGCGAGGTCGCCGCCGCGGACTACGCCGTGCTGCTCGGCGAAGGCCGCTGCCACGCGAGGAATCGTCTGGCGCAAGACGGCATCGGTCAGGTCGGTCAGGCCGAAGCTGACTTGGTCCGCGGTAATCAGGCCGCGAAGCAGCTGGACGCCGAGTTGGAACTCCCTATCGTGCATCCAGTAGCGAATCTGGTCGAGCAGGGCCTCGTCGTGATCGACCCAGTCGAGTGCGGCCGAGAGCGATGATTCGAGATCGTCGACATCGGGGAGAATGTCGAAGAAGTCCTTGCTCAGCACATGGTCGAGCAGCGTTGGCTGATGGGCCAGATGTTCGGCCAGGCGCGGCGCGGTCCCCATGATCTCCGCGACGAGGTCGAGCAGATCATCCTCGCTTTGGAAGAGGGAGAACAGTTGGACACCGGCGGGCAAACGATCGAGGAACTCCTGGAATCGCATCAGCGCGGCGTCGGGGTTGGTCGTTGCGGCAAAGGCACCGAGCAGACGCGGCATCAGTTCGGTCAGGATTTCGCGCGCCCGGGCGCTGCGCATGGCCCTGACCCGCCCGTGATGCCAGCCGCGGATGACCGCGGCGATCGAGGGTGCGTCGGCGAATCCCATTCCCGAGAGCGTTTCCAGTGTCTCGGGGTCGTCTTCGTTGCCGGTGAAGACCAGGTTACCGGCACCGCCTTCGCCCGATAGCGGTGCAGCGTCCTCGAATAGATCAGCATAGCGTGATTCGACACGACGAAAGACGGCGAGAAGCGACTCCGACATCTCGTCCCGGTCGCCGTGTCCGAGAAAGGCCGCGATGTGGTCCAAGCCCTCCTCGTCGGACGGCAGGCTGTGGGTCTGCGCGTCGTCGATCATCTGCAGGCGGTGTTCGACCCGGCGGAGTTGGCTGTAGGCGTCTTGGAGGTCGGTCGCCGTGCTGCGGTCGATCCGGCCGGCATCGGCCAGGGCATCGAGCGTGTCGCATGTCGCGCGGGTTCGAAGCTCGGGCTGACGACCGCCGAAGATCAGCTGCTGGGTCTGGGCGAAGAACTCGATTTCACGGATACCACCGCGCCCGAGCTTCACGTTATGGCCGGGAACGGTGACCTCCGCGCCGCCCTTGTGGGCGTGGATCTGGCGCTTGATCGAATGAATGTCCTGGATGGCGGCAAAATCCAGGTGACGTCGCCAGATGAACGGCCGCAGCCGTTCCAGGAAGCGGTCGGCGGCTGCGACGTCGCCTGCGATAGGGCGGGCCTTGATGAGCGCCGCACGCTCCCAGTTCTGGCCAAGGCTCTCGTAGTAGAGTTCCGCCGCGTCGACCGAGATGGCCAGCGGCGTCGCTGCGGGATCGGGTCGAAGCCGGAGATCGGTCCGCAGGACATGACCGTCGGCAGTGCGTTCCTCCAGCAGCTTGACCAGCTGGCGTGTGATACGGACGGTAGTCGCCTGCACGCCATTCTTTCCGATGCAGGGGAATCGTTCGTCGTCCCACAGGACAATGAGATCGATGTCGCTCGAGTAGTTCAGTTCGCGGCCGCCGAGCTTGCCGAGGCCGAGCACGATGAAACCGCTCGTCGCGCCGGGATCGGCCTCGTTGAGATCGCCCAGCCGTCCCGAAGACTGGGCCTTGCGAAGGCCATGCGCCAGGGCGGCGCGGCAGGCCGTCTCGGCGAACCGGGAAAGTGCTGCCGTCGTCTCGCGCCATGACCAGAGCCCGGCAATGTCACTCAGCGCGATCGCGACCGCGACTTGGGCGCGGGCATGGCGCAGCCGCGACATCAGTTCGCGTTCGCTGGAAGGTTCCATGAGGTCGCCGCAAGCCTTTTCGAGACATGCCTCCGGGCCTGCCGTACTCCATCGAGCGGCGACGTCGGGATGCCGGACAAGGCTCTGCGACAGGAAGCGGCTGTTGCCGAAGACCGCATCGAGCAGGGCTGAGCCGGTGGCGTCGGTGACCAAGTCGTGCGATATCGGGTCATCGGCCGACGTCAGCCACCGCTCGCGCCAGAGTTCCGCACGTTCAGGATCGTGCGGCACCGGCAAGCGGTCGATTGAGGCAAGTGTGGTAAATGACATGGCGAGATCGGGTTGTTGCGGGGCCACGGTGGTGATTTGCCCCGACCGGGTCAAGCTGAACGAGGGCTCAGCCCACCGACCGTGACACGACGCGCCTCGAAGTTTCTGATCCATCTGCTTGGCACGCTGGTCGGTGTCGTCACGGTCTTGCTTGCGTTCATGGCCTGGCGGCTTGCCCAGGGGCCGATCGAGATGGGCAGTCTGACTCCGTTCGTGGAGGCGGCGATCAACGACCAAGAGCTCGGATTCACGATCCAGGCCGACCAGGCGGAGCTGACTTGGGACGACTGGCAGGAGGCGTTCGAGATTCGCGTCCTCGGTTTCCAGGCGTTCGACAAAACCGGAATCCGTCTGCTCTCGGCCCATGAGGTTGTCCTTGAGATGGCCTTACCACCTTTGGTACGCGGAGAGCTGAGGCCCAAGAGTGTCACGCTTGTCCGTCCTCAGCTTTCGGCGACACGGCAGCCGGACGGTTCCATGGGCCTTGCCCTGATCGACACGTTTACTGATCCGGAGGGCGCCGATGCCGTCGACGAAGGCGGGCCGCCCCCGCAGTTGCTCGACGAGACGGCTTTCGGCAGTCGCGATCTGCTCCAGGGGGTCCTGGCTCTGGCCGAGCAGACGCCGTTTGATCGCTTGGTCGATATCGAGGTCGTCGGCGCGGACCTCTGGGTCGACGACCGCATGCTGGGGCTCATGTGGAACGCACCGGCGGCGGCCGTCACGCTGCGCCGGGTCGACGATGGGGTCGAACTCAATGCCCAGCTCGTGCTCAAGACCGAAGGACATACGCTCGATGCCGACGTTGTGGCGACCTACAACGCGACCGTTGACGAGACCGTCTTGTCCTCGCATCTCGCCGCGTTCTCGCTGGCCGGCCTTTCCGATCTCATCCCGCAGCTTCCGGATCTGGAGGGGCTGGACGTTGTCGTGGACGTGCAGGTGGAGGCGCGGTTTGACGGCCAGTTCGGCCTAGTATCGGGCAGCTTCCTAGTCGACGCTCAGAGCGGCACGATCAATCTGCCGGACGTCTTCGAAGAGCCGTTCGATATCGGTCCGTCCCATGTCAGTGGATACATTCGGCCGGGTTTCTCGGGTCTGGAGCTGACAGAGGTCGATCTTGATCTCGGCATCGAGAAGGTCCACGGCCGGGTCGTGATCGGCGGCCTTGATCTCGAATCGGAGATTGAAGCGCGCGTCGATCTCGCTGGCCTCGCGGTCAACGATCTGTCGCGCTACTGGCCGGTCAGACTTGCCGTCCCCGCACGAACCTGGGTCTTGAGGAGCATCTCCGACGGAACGATAAATCAGGCGTCCATCGCGTTTCGGGCCGGTATCGACCAGTTGACCGAGGGACACCCGCCGCTCTCGAATCTCGTGATCGATATCGATGTCAGCGACGCCACGGTCCATTACCTCCCCACCATGCCTGCCATCCTCGGTGTCAGCGGCCATGTCGCGATCATCGACAACACGCTGCACATTGATACCGGCGGCGGTCGCGTCGAGGGCCTGTCTTTATCACGCGGCACCGTCACGATGGACAGTCTCGACGGCCAGGAGGGCATGCTGATCGGCGTCGAACTCTCCGGCAGCATCCAGGATGCGCTCGTGATGGCGAGCCATGAACCGTTCACGCTGGCCTATGGTGTCGGCATTGATCCCTCACTGATCGACGGCACCTTCGCCGGCAGTATGGAGATCGTGTTGCCGCGTCTGGCCGGCCTAACGGCCGACCAGGTCATCTATCGGGTTGCAGCCGAGGTTCAGGATGTTGCCCTGACCAAGGAATTGCGTGATTACCGCCTGGATAGCGACAACGTCTTCCTGCTGCTTGATTCGACCCAGGTGCTGCTCGAGGGCGATGTCAGGCTGAACGGTGTGCCATTTCAGGCCCGTTACCGCCACGATCTGACGCCTGAGGCCGAGATCCTCCGGGTCGTCAGCCTTGAGGGACGGGTCGAGGACGAGGGCCGCGCAGCGCTTGGCCTGGTGGACCCGATCGACATGAGCGGTCCCGTCGACATCGTGCTCGACATGGCCCAGACATCGGATGAGACGATGACTTGGAACGTGGTTGCCGATCTTGCACCGGTCACCGCACTGTTTCCTCTGATCGGGATCGACAAGGCGGCCGGTGAACCGGGTCGTGCGACCGTGCGACTGGTGGACGACGGCGGCGCGGTGCTGTTCGTCGAGCAGGTCGACCTGGGTGTAGGCACGACGGTCGTGGAAGGCTCCGGCTTGCTGCGCGCGACCGACCTCAGCCTCGCACAGCTCGATCTCTCGCGTTTCGCGTTCGGCCGGAACGACTTCTCCGGCGCGGTCTCAGTGCGCGAGGACGGGTTCTTTGACGTCACCTTGGCCGGTGGCGAGGTCGATCTCGAACCGATGATGGACCAGATCGCGGCGTCGTCGAGTCCGAAGCTGCCACCCTTCCAGATTCGCGGTCGGCTCGACCGAATCTGGATTACCGACAACGATGCGGTCGGGGCCGTTCACGTCGAGGGTGTTCATCTCGCGGACGACTGGGAGTCGCTTGCCATCACAGGTGTGATCGCCGACGGCTCGCCGATGTCGGTCAATATCTGGCGCTTCTCGGAGACCGAGCGACGGTTCGAATACAGCGCCGACAATGCGGGTGACGCCATCCGCACGTTCGGCCTGTTCGACAACGTCGACGGCGGTGCCTTGCAGGTGAGCGCTAGAATCGACGACGGCGATCCGAAGCGGCCTGTCAATGGTGTGATCCGGCTCGATGGTTTCGTCCTGAAGGAGGCGCCGATCCTTGCCCAGATCGCCTCGCTGGCGTCGCTCACGGCGATCGGCAATGCGTTGACCGGAAATGGGCTCGAATTCGATAGCGCCCTGATACCGTTCCGCAAGGTTGGCGACATTGTGACGGTTCAGGATGGGCGCGTGTTCGGCACCGGGCTCGGTCTGACAATCGCCGGTGACGTCGACCTCGGCGCCAACCTGCTCGATCTCAACGGCACCATTGTGCCGGCCTATCTGATCAATACGGCGGTCAGCGAGATTCCGATCATCGGTGACCTGCTGACCGGCGAAGAGGAGGGCGGCGGTATTTTCGCTTTCACCTTCGACGTCGACGGTCCGCGCGAAAGCCCGGAGATCAAGGTCGATCCGTTGTCGGTGCTGGCACCCGGCATCCTGCGCAACATGTTCACCGCGCCGACCGACGAAGAGGTCGAGCAACTCGTGCAGGGCGTGAACAAGCCCGAAGGTGGCCGCTGACGGTCAGACGGCGCGCAGCAGGACGTGGCGTTTCTTGCCCGCCGACAGCTTTACTGTGCCATCGTCATTGAGGTCCCCGGACGTCACCTTGTGGAACTCGTCGTTCACCGCTGCATCGTTCACGCGTGCGCCGCCACCCTTGATCAGACGGCGCGCCTCGCCGTTCGACTGTGCGAGGCCGGCCTCGCACATCGTCTCGAAGAGCAGGATGCCTTCGCCGAGACAATCGCGGGCAATCTCGACACTGGGCAAGCCGTCGGCCGCCTGGCCTTCCTCGAAGGTACGGCGTGCCGTCTCTGCGGCTTCCTCGGCAGGCCCGCGGCCGTCGCACAGCGCGGTGGCCTCGTTGGCGAGGATCTTCTTGGCCTCGTTGATCTCCGAACCGTCGAGCGCCTCGAGCCGGGCGATCTCGTCGAGCGGGAGGTCGGTGAAGAGGCGCAGGAAGCGCCCGACATCGGCGTCCTCTGTATTGCGCCAGAACTGCCAATAGTCCCAGGGCGAGCGCATGTCGGCGTTGAGCCAGACAGCACCCTCGGCGGTCTTGCCCATCTTGGCGCCCGAGGCCGTGGTGATCAGCGGTGCGGTCAAGCCGAAGAGTTGGGCACCGGCGACACGGCGCCCGAGTTCAACGCCGTTGACGATGTTGCCCCACTGGTCTGAGCCGCCCATCTGCAGACAGCATCCGTAGCGCTTGTTGAGCTCCACGAAGTCGTAGGCCTGGAGGATCATGTAGTTGAACTCCAGGAACGACAACGGTTGCTCACGCTCGAGCCGGAGCTTGACCGAATCCATCGTGAGCATCCGGTTGACCGAGAAGTGGCGGCCGACATCCCGCAGGAACGGGACATACACGATCTCGGACAGCCACGCGTCGTTGTTGACCATGACCGCATCGGTTGGGCCGTCGCCGAAGGTGATGTAGCTCTCGAAGTTCTTCCGGATCGACGCCATGTTGGCCGCGATCTGCTCCTCGCTCAGGAGCTGGCGCGCTTCGTCCTTGCCCGAGGGATCACCGACCTTGGTTGTGCCGCCGCCCATCAGCACGATCGGTTTGTGACCGGTTTGCTGCATGCGGCGCAGCATCATGATCGAAACCATATGGCCGACATGCAGGCTGGGACCCGTGCAGTCGTAGCCGATATAGGCGACCACGGTTCCGGTCGCGGCCCTCTCGTCCAGCGCTTCAAGGTCGGTGCATTGGTGCATGAAGCCGCGGTCAACGATGTCGCGCAGGAAGTCGGATTTCAGCTCGGACATGATGGCAGCACGGTTTGGGGCCGGTGGCCCTTGTTTCGCGGGCGGTTGCTGTACCATAGAGGCCAGAGCATCACAACGCGGCGAGGCGGCCGGAGCGGCGGGAAGGGACCACCATGGCGAAGAGCATGATGCGGGCCATCGGTCTGATGAGTGGAACCTCGCTCGACGGCGTCGATGCCGCGCTGGTCGAAACCGATGGGCTGGCCGTCCGGCGCACAGGGCATGCGCTGACGCTGCCTTACGATGACGCGACGCGCGAGACCCTTCGGAGCTGCCTTGGCGGCGGTGGCGACGTTCCGCTTGCCACCTGTCTGCTGACCCTGAAACACGCCGAGGTGGTCACCGCCCTTCTGGCGCAGATCGGTGAGGAGCCGCCCGTGATCGATGTCATCGGCCTTCACGGCCAGACCATCGTCCACCGTCCGGCCGAGCACCTGACATGGCAGATCGGGGATGGCGCTCTGCTGGCCCATGAGACCGGCATTGATGTGGTGTCGGATTTCCGCAGCCGCGATATGGCTGCCGGCGGCGAGGGCGCGCCCTTGGCGCCGCTCTACCATGCCGCGCTTGTTCGGGACGTCGGGGCCTCGCCTGTCGCCGTGCTCAACATCGGCGGCGTCGCCAACGTCACATGGATCGACAGCGAGCGGATCCTGGCGTTCGATACCGGCCCCGGCGGGGCCTTGCTCGACGACTGGGTCCAGCACCGCAGCGGAGCGCGATTCGACCGGAACGGAGAGCTGGCGTCCGGGGGACGAGTGCACCAGGACAGGGTGGAAACCGTCCTGATGGACGATCCCTACTTTCGCCGTGATCCGCCAAAGTCGCTCGATCGGGACGCCTTCAGGGTCGACCTCTCGAATCTCTCCAATGCCGATGGCGCGGCAACGCTGGTCGCCCTGACCGCCGAGGCGGTCGCCCACGCACGCGCTCACCTGCCGATCGAACCCGCGCTCTGGATCGTCTGCGGTGGCGGGCGGCACAACGACGCGATCATGGCGGCTTTGCGTGCCCGGCTTCCTTCGAGGGTGATGGCGGCCGAGGATGTCGGATGGGACGGCGACAGTCTGGAAGCCGAGGCCTTCGCCTTTCTTGCCGTCCGCGCTCTGAAGGGCTTGCCGCTCAGCCTGCCGACGACCACCGGCTGCAAGGAACCCGTGACCGGCGGTGCTCTTCATCGCGGTCAGTCGGCGATCGCGTCGGCGACGTAATCTTCGACGTGGCCCTGCAGGAGATCCATCTGAGTCTCGAAGAAGTGGCCGGCACCCTCGACCATCTCCAGCGGCACGGTGCGCCCGGGCTGGCTGTTCAACATGGCGGCGAGGTCCACGACCGATTGGGCCGACACGATGTCGTCGGCGCTGCCCTGAATGATGAGGCCGTCGACGGGGCAGGGATTGAAGAACGACCAGTCGTATTTCATGGCGCCGGGCGCCACGAGAACGAATCCATCCAGACCGGACCAAGCCATCAGGGTCTTCGAGGTGATCCAGGCCCCGAAGGAGAAACCGGTGAGCCAGATCGGCCCGTGATCCGGGTTCTCGCGGACGACCCAGTCGAGAGCGGCCATCGCATCGCCGACTTCGCCCTCGCCGTCGCTGTGCACACCTTCGCTGCGGCCGACGCCGCGAAAGTTGAAGCGCAGCGTGGAGAAGCCGAGGCCCGCGAAACAGCGGAACAGCGTGTAGGCGACCTTGTTGTTCATGGTGCCGCCGTGCAGCGGATGGGGATGAAGCACAACCGCGAGCGGCGCCGCGGCCCCCTTGCTGGCCTGGTAGCGGGCTTCCAGACGTCCTGCGGGGCCGTTCAGTTCGATTTCGGGCACGATCGGCTTCCTGAGGCTGCGCGTTCCCTTTAGACCGATTGTGAACGCTTGGGGAGACGGAATACTTGATTCACAGAGTCGGGCTTTCTATGTCTATCCAGTCCGTTCTCGCGTGCTCGGCCGCCCGCGTCTCGGCCCCATGGCTCAACGCATGAAGGACAGCAGCATGTTCAAGTCGATCGGCAACGAGATCAGCGCGGTGTTCGGCCGCGACCCGGCGGTACGTTCCAGGCTCGAGGTGGCTTTTTGCTACCCGGGTTTCCACGCGATCCTGTTCTATCGCGCCAGCAATTGGCTGTGGCGCCGCGAGATCAAGCTTCTGGGCCGTTTCGTCTCTCATCTGGGCCGATTTTTCACCGGCATAGAGATTCATCCCGGCGCCACCATAGGCAAGGCGTTTTTCATTGATCACGGTATGGGCGTCGTAATCGGCGAGACCGCGGAGGTCGGCAAACACGTGACGCTCTACCATGGCGTCACGCTGGGCGGGACGACGTGGAACAAGGGCAAGCGCCATCCCACCTTGGGCGACAATGTCGTCGTCGGTGCGGGGGCAAAGATTCTGGGTCCGGTGACGGTCGGCGCCGGCGCCGCCGTGGGATCGAACGCGGTCGTGGTCAAGGATGTGCCGCCGGGTTCCACCGTGGTCGGCATTCCGGCCCGTGTTGTCGGGCGCAGTGCGCCGAAGGCGACCGATGCGAGCCACTTCGCAGCCTATGGCGCAACGACGCCGGACATGCCAGACCCCGTCAACAAGGCGATCAACGGACTGATGGAACATATCGCGAAGCTCGATGCACGTATCGCCGAACTCGAGGGTGACGAAAGCCACGAACCCACCGATGTCGCGCCGGTCGACGACGGCGAGCGGGCGGATAAACATGCCGACTGCTGAGGAGAGGCGCGCACTATGAAGCTTGGATCGAAAGGACGTTACGCGGTGATGGCTATGGTCGATCTTGGCTTCCACGGCCACGGCCGCACGGTGTCGCTGGCAGAGATCGCTTCGCGCCAGGACATCTCGCTGAGCTATCTTGAGCAGCTCTTCGCACGCCTGCGTCGTCACGGGCTGGTCTCGAGCGTCCGAGGCCCCGGTGGCGGTTACAGGTTGGCCCGTCCGACCGCCGAAGTCACGATCCTTGATGTCGTGGACGCCGTGGACGAATCCATGCGGGTCACGCGCTGCAATGAGGACGATCCGACCGACGGCTGCATGAAGGATCGTAGCAAATGCCTGACTCACGACCTCTGGGCAGAGCTTGGCGATCACATCCGGGGTTTTCTCCTGCAGGTCACGCTTGAGGACGTCTGTGAACGCCGTCTCTGTTCGGCGAAGGCCCAGCTTCTGGCCGCCGAATAGCCCCTCCGGCATCGTGACAGCTTATCTCGACCACAACGCGACCTCGCCTGTCAGGCCCGCCGTGCGGGATGCAGCTGTTGAGGCCATAGCCGCGTGCGGGAACCCCTCGTCGGTTCACCGGGATGGCCGCCGGGCACGCGCACGTGTGGAGGAGGCCCGAGAGGCTGTGGCGAGGTTGGTGCATTCGAGACCGCGCGAGGTTGTCTTCACCGCGGGCGGCACGGAAGCCAACAATCTGGCGCTGCGTGGAACCGGGCGCACGAACGTTCTGGTGTCGGCGATCGAGCATCCCTCTGTCCTTCAGGCCGTGACGGATCCCGTGATGATTCCGGTCGATCGAACGGGTCGCATTGATCTTGCGGCGCTGGAGAGGCTTCTTGCGGATAGTAATGAGCCCGGCTTGATTTCGGTCATGGCGGCCAACAACGAAACCGGAGTCATCCAGCCCATCCCCCAGGTTGTCGATATCGCCCATCGGCACGGTGCGCTGGTTCACAGCGACGCGGTCCAAGCCGTGGGCAGACTTGCCGAGGGCTGGCAGGAAGCGGATCTGGTGACGATATCGGCACACAAGCTGGGTGGCATGCAGGGAGCCGGCGCACTGATCGTCAGGAACGGCCTTGCCGTCAGCGCTGTCGCACGCGGTGGTGGTCAGGAGATGGGATTGCGTGCTGGCACCGAGGCCGTGCCTGCCATTGCGGCCTTCGGCGCTGCAGCAACTGAAGCGACCAAGGACGACTGGAGTGCTATCAGAGGCCTGCGCGACGACCTCGAAGCCCGCCTGACTAGCGAGGTGCCGGATGCCGTGTTGCTCGGCGCGGAGGCCGATCGCCTGCCCAACACCATTGCCATCGCGCACGACACGATCGACGCGGAGACCATGGTGATGAGCTTCGACTTGGAAGGTGTTGCGATCAGCGCTGGCGCGGCCTGTTCGTCCGGAAAGATGGCGGCATCCCACGTCGCCGAAGCCATGGGGCGTGCCGATCTTGCCCGGCGGGTGGTTCGTCTGAGCCTCGGTTGGTCGATCACGGCGGCCGATTGCGATCGCGCTGTCGCCGCATGGTCGACGATCCACCGGCGGTTCGGTTCCGCTGAACGGGCTGCGTAAGACGCCATGACCAACAACAAGATCAAGACACCCGTCTATCTCGACTATCACGCCACGACTCCGGTCGATCCGCGCGTGCTGGAGCTGATGCTGCCGTGGTTCACCGAACGCTTCGGCAATCCGCACTCGACCAGCCACGTCTTCGGCCACGATGCCGCCGAGGCCGTCGAACAGGCACGCGGCCATGTCGCCGCGCTGATTGGTGCCGATACTCGTGAGATCGTCTTCACCTCTGGCGCGACGGAGTCGAACAATCTCGCGATCAAGGGTGCGGCGCGCTTCGAGCGCCGACACAGAAACCGCCGCAACAAGCTCGTCACGCTGATCAGTGAGCACAAGTGTGTCATCGAAAGCGTCAAGGACATGGGGGCCCAGGGTTTCGACACGGTGATGCTGCCTGTCGGTTCCGGCGGGGTCGTCGACATGGATGCTCTCGACGCAGCGGTCGACGAGGACACGATTCTGGTGTCGGTCATGACGGCGAACAACGAGATCGGTCTTCAGCAGCCGATCGAGGAGATCGGCGCGCTGACCCGCGCCCAGGGCGTGCTGTTTCACACCGATGCGGCCCAGGCGGCCGGCAAGGTGCCGATCGACGTCGATGCGGCGAACATCGACCTGCTGAGTATCTCTGGTCACAAGCTCTACGGCCCCAAGGGCATCGGCGTTCTCTACGTGCGCCGTCGACCGCGTGCACGGATCGAGCCCCTATTCTCCGGAGGCGGCCAGGAGCGGACCATCCGTTCGGGAACGCTGGCTCCGCCCCTCGTGATTGGATTGGGCGAAGCATGCCGTCTGGCCAAGGTCGAGATGGAGGAGGAGGGCGCGCGGATCACCGCTCTGCGCACCCGCTTCCTGAAGGCACTCGGCCAGCGGGTCGGCGGCGTGACGATCAATGGTGATCAGGAGCGCCGCTTGCCGGGCAACATCAACATGCGCATCGAGGGAATCGACGCCCTGAAGCTGATCGATCATGCACCCGATCTGGCGTTCTCCACCGGGTCGGCCTGTACCTCGGCGGTCGTCGAACCGTCCCATGTGTTGCGTGGAATCGGCCTGAGCGATGAGGAGGCGGCTTCGTCCGTTCGTATCGGTCTCGGCCGCTTCACAACGGCCGATGAGGTCGACTTTGCTGCCGACCATCTTGCCGAAGCGATCCATGCCTGTCGGCACGAGGCTTCGGCCGCCTGAACCCGCGGCCACGGACCTGTGGACGCGACATCGTGATTCTGATTAAAAGCGCGCCCTGATCGGGAGTAGTCGATGCCGCAGGTGACCTTTATTGTGCGTGACGGCAGCCGCGTTGAAATCGACGCGCCTGAAGGCCTGTCGCTGCTGGAGATTGCACGCAAGTACGACATCGACATTGAAGGTGCCTGCGAGGGATCGCTGGCGTGTTCGACGTGCCATGTCATCGTCGATCAGGACGACTTCGAGCGGCTCGAGGAGCCGACCGAAGACGAAGAGGACATGCTGGATCTGGCGTTCGGCCTGACCCGGACCTCGCGGCTGGGCTGCCAGATCATTCTGACCGAGGAACTCGACGGCCTCACGGTCACGTTGCCGCAGGAAACCCACAACATGCTGCTCGACTGACATGACCCTTTCGGATGCCGTCCGCGATCGGGCGGTGCCGACTCAGACCAGGAGCACGGTACTTGACCGGCACCCGGGGTGGCTGATGGGAACGCTTGGCACTGTCCTGCTCAGGCACTGGCTTGATCGCGCCATTCTGACGGCGATGATTGGCAGCTACTTTCCTGTGTCGCACATTTGGGCGGCCGCCGTGCTGGCGGCTACCGCCGCGACCGCCTTGTCAGAGCTCTGAGAGCGTCGAGCGAACGGTGCCGGCTGGCTGATGATACGGAGAGTTGCTGGCGCGAGGCTTTCTTCCGAGCGGAACAGGGGCTCGAACGTCACAAGGCCGAACATGATCGGCGCAGTGCGGCGCACCGCTACACGAACGGACGCGCGCTCTTCCGGTCGTGGCGCCGCCATGCGCCCGGCGTGCTGTTCGCCCCGCCTTCGCCGGGCGACGCGCGCGACACGTTCGGATACCATCGCGACGATCCCGGCAGCCTGTTCCGCGCGCGCGAGGCGGCGATCACGGGCCATGGCGTGGTGGAGCAGTGGATCCGCTCTCCCAGCCATCACGACAGCATTCGACGACACTGCCTAGGCCCATGTCTTCGAGCCGGAAGACGGCTATGACCACACGGTGGTAATGTGTCACGGCATTGCCCTTGAAGCCGAGGCCCTGGCCCATGGCCTGCATATGGCGCTGCCGCTCCTGACGCGGAGCATTCACGTCATCAAGCCCGAAGCGCCCTGGCACAGCCGTCGGCAGCCGGCCGGTCACCACGGCGGTGAGCCCTTCATGGCGATGGGGCCGGTCAGGGCGCACCACGTGTTCGCGACCCATGTGTGCGAGATCGCGGCTATCATCGTCTGGGCGCGCGAAACGGGCGGGGTGGCCGTGTCGGCTTGGGCGGCATCAGCCTCGGTGCGCTCAACAGCCAGCTTGCCGTGCAGCACGCGGCGGAATGGCCCGAAGCCATGCGGCCCGATGCGGCGTTGCTGATCACGACGCCCGAACATCTCGACGAAATGGATGCCGCTTCTGGCACCCACGGGGGAACCGTCGATCCTGCCCGACCGTATCGTCATGGCGCTCGGCAAGGCCGACAAGATCATGCCAGTCGATGGCGATCGCGATTTCGCCCGGCGCTGGCGCATCCTGCTCGAGAACCTGCTTGAAAGCTGGCAGGGTCATTTCAGCAAGTTGCTGGGGCTGGGTCGCGATCCCGGGCCCTTTGCACGGCTTGCCGAGATCCTGCGCTCTTGACCGGCAGCGGACAGCGACCATCTTGCCTGCCATGAACGCACTCGGCATCGACAAGGCACCGGAGGCCACCCGCGTTGTCGTCGCCATGTCGGGCGGGGTCGACAGCTCCGTGACGGCCGCGCTGGTGGCCGAGCAGGGCTTCGAGACCATCGGGATCACCCTGCAGCTCTATGACCATGGCCAGGCTGTGGGACGGCCGGGAACCTGTTGCGCCGGGGCCGATATCCACGACGCCCGTCGGGTCGCCGCGGCGCTCAACATTCCGCATTACGTGCTCGACTACGAGGGCCGTTTCCGCCAGCAGGTGATGGAGGACTTCGCCGACGCCTACCTTGTCGGCGAAACGCCGATTCCCTGCGTGCGCTGCAACCAGACGGTCAAGTTCACCGATCTTCTGAAGACCGCGCGCGATCTGTGTGCCGATGCCTTGGTGACCGGCCACTATGTTAGGCGAATCGATGGAACTGTCGGCCCGGAGCTCCATCGCGGCGCCGAACATGCGCGCGACCAGAGCTACTTCCTGTTCGCCACGACGCCTGATCAGCTCGATTTACTGCGGTTCCCTCTCGGTGCCATGACCAAGGACGAGGTGCGGGAGCACGCCCGTCGCCTCAATCTCACGGTCTCGGACAAGCCCGACAGCCAGGATATCTGCTTCGTGCAGCAGGGCCGCTATGCCGATGTCGTCGCCAAACTGAGGCCGGGAGTGGTCGAGCAGGGCGAGATTGTCGATCGCGACGGCAACGTCCTTGGCCGTCATGACGGGGTCATCAACTTCACCGTGGGCCAGCGGAAGGGCCTGAGAATCGCCGCCGCTGAGCCGCTGTTCGTGATACGGCTCGAGCCGCAGAACCACCGTGTTGTGGTGGGACCGCGCGAGGCCTTGATGCGTTCGGCGCTGACCGTCCGCGAGTTGAACTGGCTGGCCGGCGAGGCTCCGCCTGCCGACGGCATCGACTGCCAGGTCAAGCTTCGTTCGGCCCAGCCGGCGCTGGAGGCGCGCGTTTTCCCGCTGGACGGCGGGCGGGCGCTGGTTGAGCTTCTGGCGCCGGCTGAGGCCATCGCGCCTGGCCAAGCCTGCGTGATGTACGACGGCGATCGCGTCCTGGGCGGCGGCTGGATCGAACGGCGGCACGCCGCATGATCACGCGCCGCCGGTTTGCCGCGTCGCTCCCGGCGGCCAGGATGGCCTTGGCCGCCGCTCCGCTGATGCTTGCATGCGCAGACGGCGACGCCCTTGATGTCATGACCTGAGCGGGTTACCACGACGCCCCGATCTGGCAGGGGTCTGGCGGCGACTACCAGGTGCCTATTTTCTCGCTGGCAGCGACGGATTCGGAGATGTTCGAGAAGGTCTGGCAGGACTACATGCCCCCGCTGGCCCAGCCGAGTGCGGTCTGGGTCCACGAGTGGCGGGACGCCGCTCTGCTGCAGCCCTTTGCCGCATCCGACCTTCTGCATTACGGCGATGCCCGAGCACTTGCGCGACCGGGCGGGACGGCGGGACGGTGAAACGATGTGAGCCGTGCTGTTCACCTAGAACGAGGTCGGCATCATCTACCGCCGCGATCTGGTCGAGGTTCCGGATGGGGGCCTGTTCTGGGACGGACGCTACGCCCGCAAGGTGGCGATGACCGACCAGATGCTCGAAGCGTGCACCATGGCCACCCTGTTGCTGGGGACCGACGATCCGTTCGGTATCGACGACGACGATCTCGTCAGGATTCACGAAGAGCTGTTGGCCCAGCGCGACATAGAGCTGTTCCACGGCACCGATCCCGCCGTCCTGTCGCAGGCCATGGCCGCGGGCGAGATTGTCGCCGGCATTCGCAGCCGCTTCGTCGACAACCTCCTGCGGGCCGAGGGTACCGACGTCGGCGTCGCCCGCCCGCGGGAAGGCCCATGGTCTGGAATGTCGTGATCATGGCTGTCGAAGGAGGCTCGGGGAGCGAGCAGGATCGACTGGACTACGTGAACGCCGCCACCGTGCCTGATCCCGGCCGCTACATCATCGAGATCTTCCAAAACCTTCCGGCCAACTCCAGGAGCGTCGAGCTGGTCACGGATCCGGTCTTGTGCGAGACAATCCGCACAGCCGAACGTGAGGCGCTGGAGTACGGCGTGATCCTGGAAGCCTATACGCCTGAGATTCAGCAGAAGGTGGCGAACATGCTGGTTGAGGTTAAGCCGACTTCTAGGTCGGGGCGGGGCCCGGCACGCCTTGACTTGCCCGGGGCGCAACCGTATACGCCAGCCTCCCTTTAGGGCGGAGTAGCTCAGTCGGTAGAGCAGGGGAATCATAATCCCTGTGTCGGGGGTTCGAGTCCCTCCTCCGCTACCACTTCCAGCCAGAGTCTTTGGGTTGGAACGTGCTTGCCAGTCGTATGGGTAAGCTCGTTGTTTTGGCGGCCTGCCCGCCTGACCACCCCCTTCCCGTCTCGGACCTCCAGGGCGCTGCAAGCGTTCCTCTGATCGCACAGCGCGATCCGCCCCCGTCGCCAAACCCTGACGGCGATTCCGTCCCAACAGAAACAGCGGCTCTGGATCAGCCGAACAGGATGTCAGAACGGATGATGTACTTCTGACCGCTTGCGATCGGTTCGCTTGAATGAATGCAGTGCAGCGGGTGAAAGCCATGGGGGAAGCAGAGTGCTGCACCCTTGGGCGTCCGGATTTCGACGAGATTGATGTCATTGTGACTAGCGGCGGGCCCGGTCGGGTCCGACTTCCTGACCAGGAACTGCGTTCGGCCGCCCTCGTATCCGTCGTTCAGAAAGAGCAGATAGGTGTACTGACTGAGTTGGCCCGGATAGGCGTCGGCCACGAGCTTGCCATTGATGACACGGCTGCCGGTCCATGACCCATCCGAGTGCGGCTTGAAGAAGTCGCCCTGGTCGTAGCGATAGAAGCGGAACCGGGCGTTGAGACCGGTTGCCGAACGGCCATGGCCATCGACCTTCTCGCTTACCAGTTCCATGCAGCGTTCCCACAACCGGGCATCGATTGCCGCGCTGACTACCCAGTTCAGATTCAGGTTGTGGCGAACATCACGAGCGAGCGACACCGGCGCATCCTCGTGAAAGCCCAAACGGTCGGCGATCTCGACAAACGCATCGGCTTCGTCTGGCGACAAGACGTTCAGAAGCTGAAAGGCGCCGGGGACCTCGGCAAGGTCCACCCGCGTGACATCATCGGCGTCACGATCTTCGAACAAGTCGACCGCATCGGGCCTGTCGGTCCATAGTGGCAGAGGATCAGGGCCGTTTCCGAGCTCATGACCGACAATGTAGAAGTCTTCAGACACACCGAAACTCCCAAGGCTGCCGGCGCAGCTGCCGGATCATCCTACGCCTGGCAGGGTAACGTCGCGCCGGTCCAACTGGAATGGCGGCTGGAACACTCGCAATATCCTTTTGCTGTTGCTTGGTGCATGCTGAGGTCTGGCCGCGCCGTGGCGGCAGATCGTAGCGCCACACTGGCAATGTCGCCTTGGCGGCGGGCATGGTGACCGAGGACCGCAGCGTCGCGGCCGACCTGCCGGTCGCGGTTTGGGTCTATCGCCGGGAGGAGCCGCGTGGCCCGCGCCCCTGCATCCTCTTCACGCACGGTGGCGGCTTCATGCTGGGTGATCTCGACAGCTCCGATTCGATTGCTTGGGTTTTGCCCACGAGACCGGTGCCGTGGTTGTCAGCGTCGACTATCGTCTGACGCCCGAGAACCCGTACCTGGCGGCGGTCGAGGACTGCCGTGCCGTTCTGTTCGATCTTGCCGGTCGTCCTGATGCCTGGGGGATTGATCCTTCACGCATCGCAGTCGCCGGTGCCAGCGCCGGCAGTAACTTCACGGCCTCGCTGTCTCTGTAGGCACGTGATCACGGTGGACCGGCACTCGCCTGCCAAGTCATAGTCTATTCCGGTATGGGTCTCGACCAAGACTATCCGAGCTATATTGAGCATGCCAGGAGCCCGGGACTGACGACGGCCGGCACAAAGAAGTACCGCGACCTCTAGCTGCTGCACGACCGTGAGGCGTCGGACTCTTGCGCTCGGCCCGTGATGACCGAGAACCGTGGCGGTCTGGGTCCACGCGGCCGGGATTGATCCGATCCGAGACGACGCACGGGAGTATGCGGCGAAGCCGGCCGCTGCGGGGAACGATGTCTGCTAACGCAAAGCACACGGCATGATCCACGGCTTCATGCGTGCCTGCTTCACCAGTGCCGCCGCGGCGTGCGAATACACCCTGATCTGTCGCTTCCTGAAGGCGTACCCGAAAGAGACCTGGAGCGGAATCAATTTCATCGGGATGATATCCTGCGGCAGCGAAGAGGTTCGCGCCGTGCTGTGGCGTGAAGGTATCGATGATCGTTGCGATGGCCTCCCGGAGATCATCGACGGTTCTGGCGGCATCCGGCGTCGAACGGGCGGCCATGGCGATTTCGCGGACTGGATTGCCGACCGGCTCGTCTTCGAGCAGGTCGGCCGGATCAATGCACACGCCGAAGACTTTTTCGACGTGGAGCGATGTGGCAAGGGCCGAGAGCGAATCGCCACCCGAGTCGGAAAAGCCAGCTTCGGCGTTGACCGTGGGAACATCAAGCTCAATGGCCAGGGTCTCGGCGATGCGCCGGCTGAGGGCGTCGTGCCATAACCGTGGGTCAGGCTGGTACCATCGGGCAGGACGTTTCACCTGTTTGCCAGGTCGTTCCAGTTCATGACATCGCCATAGGTGTTCATGGCGCGCACCTGGCCGAGCAGGCCTTGCGCGTCCTGGTGCTGGGCCATCAACTGCAGGAAGCCGGTGTAACCTTGGATGTGTTTGCAGTCGTGTTCGCGCATCGCATCGATGAAATCCGACATCGTTGCGTCTTCCGGAGGCAGCACCGCCGCACCACTCCCGATGAACGGCCTGATAACGAGCACGGGGAAGGCAATCAGGCTGGCACCGAGATGGATGGCCTTGGTGTCATTGCGAATTGGCTCATAGCAGCGGTGGTGCAAGACAGCGTCGATGATCTCGGCGCGCGACAGGGCCATTCTCTTCGGCATTCCCGTCGAGCCCGAAGTGAAGATCACCATCGCCGACGCCTCGGGGTCAGGCGGCCGGTCCGGTTCGTCATCGAGCGTCTGATGCGGATCCTGGACGATTTCTGCTGCGGCATACTCCGACAACGGCGACGGTTCGTCGGGGGAGGCGTCTGTCACCAGGACATAGGGCGACGCTTGCGCGAGCGCACGCTGGGTGCGCAAGGTCAGGTCGCCCTGTGCATGGGGCACGTAGGCGGCACCCTTACGCATCCAGTCCAGGATGTTGCGCGACCAATCGACCTCAAAGGTCCGTTGGGATAGATCAGCCTGCGTGTCGACTCGATCGGAGCCAGTTTTATAACCGGCTGTCCTTTCATGCTGCCATGTTTGTTCGTCTGTCGCGCCTGACCGATTCACAGCCGTCGGGGATAAACCGCGGCGCACTTTACCGACATGCATGTCGGCGGCAGACCTTATGATGCGCCCATGCCATGCTCTGTTCATCAGGCCAACGGCACCTGTCAGAAGACCGTTGTACAGGTGCGGTCGATCACAGCCTCTGTTCACAGTTTGTTATTGAAGTTGACGCGTGTCGCCCGGGCAAAGCGCGATTGGGTGTTGTCTGGGAAATGACGACTAAGAAGGGAGAAAGACGATGAGGACATTTGGTGATCGTGTCGGCACGACCTTGGTGCCGGCCCATTGTTCCGAAAGCAACGAACTGACCGGCCTCTCGTCCCTGCTCTGATCATGATTGCTTCGGACCATGAATCCGCGCCGGAAGCGAGTGACGTCAGTCATTCCGTGAACTGCCCAACGCTTCCGCCGATCACATCCTGCTGTTCGGTTTTTGCCGCCTCGGCATCATCACCCCGCTACCATGGGATGGTGCCGGGTGCGGGACTCGAACTCGCGACCTACCGCTTACAAGGCGGTTGCTCTACCAACTGAGCTAACCCGGCATGCAAGGTGGCGTAGCACATGGCGTGTGGGTGTCAATCGCCTGCCTTTGATCCGGGCACCTGCGGTTTGCGCGCGACAGCCATGATCATGTGACTGCAGAACGAACGCGGCATGACCATGCCCAGGATCAGCCCGATCAGTCTCGCGAGTTTGCTGTCATAGTGGAGGCCCGTGCTCCGGTGGAGCATACGCACGATCGTTTGCCGCCGGCTGATGGGGCAAAGCTCTTCGACGTCGAAACCGTGGTTGGTCAGTTCCCTCGCAAGGTCCTTTTTTGAGTAGCGCCACTGATAGAACCGGATTCCCGCTTTGTCGGCTGCCTTCGGCCAGCTTTCGAAGATCGCCTGGATGGCAAGAAACAGATGGTCGAAGGGAACCGTGATGAACAGGAGGCCACCCGGTTTCAGGACTCTGAGCGCTTCGTCGAGACAGCCGCCCATGCCGTTTTCGTAGTGCTCGAAGGTGCCCCAGGAATATTAGGCATCGATGCTATCGTTTCCGAACTCGAGGTCCCGGATGTCGCCGACCAGAAAGGCATCTTCAGGGAAAATTTCCTGCAGCTTGGCAACGGTCGGCTTGCTGATGTCGACCCCGATCACACGGTGGCCCTGGCTGCTGAGGTAACAGCACCATTCGCCGGCACCGCAGCCGCCGTCCAGAATGAGAAGATTAGAGCCCAGCTGCTTCAGCTGGCGCCGCATGATCCGCCACTCTGCTTTCAGAAGGAACCAATCGAACCGCCCGGCGAGACGGTGGGCGCGCTGTTCCACACCGCCATGGTCGATCCAGTTGTTGGTCCAATACTGTTCAACGAACGAGGTCTCGTCCAAGGCAGGAGAGGTCGCCGGAATGAAGTCTTTCCTCATGGGGCAGCGTCTTGCAGCAAGGGAAGCCGGATGGGTCATGGGTTTGCGAAGAATTCCACCTGACGCTCAGCGGCAGGTAGGGCGAATTGGAACAGTCTATCAGCCGCCTGCTGCCTTGTCTTGGTGCTCCGCCGGGGCAAGCCGACATGCTTCGTAGAAGGCGATGGCGGCGGCGTTTGATACGTTGAGGCTCAACGTCTGATTGGCGGCAGGAATGGCGACAAGACTGTCGCAGGCTTCGCGTGTCAATCGTCGGAGGCCGTGGCCTTCGGCTCCGAGCACGAGAGCTGTTGGGAATTGCAGGGTGAATTGTCCCATTATCTGCTCTGCCTGTCCGTCGAGGCCGGCAAGCCAGAAGCACAGGGATTTCAACTCGTCGAGCGCGCGCGATAGGTTTGTGACTTGGACTATCGGCACCCACTCGAGGGCGCCGGAGGCGCTCTTGGCCAAAGTTCCGGTCGAGCCCGGTGCATGGCGATCCTGCACGATGATGGCTTCGACACCGAAGACAAAGGCTGAGCGCAGGATTGCGCCGACATTGTGCGGGTCGGAAATCTGGTCGAGCACAGCGACAATGTTGGCGCCGGCCACCGCCTCGGCCAAACCAAGGTCGGGCAAGGGGACGACTTGCAACGCAAGGCCCTGATGGACTGAATTGCGCCCGACGAGACGGTCCAGTTCGCTGCGCTTGACGACGCCGACCTCGAGTTCGGGGCGATGTTGGCGGATCAGCCTCTCGATGCCCTTCAGCGCATCGTTGGTCGCAACAAGGCGTGCGATATGCCGTTGATCATTTGCCAGGGCCGCTTCCACCGGATGGCGGCCGTAGATCCAGAGCGTGTCACGCTCGCATCGCAGTGTCTCACGGCGGCGCGGAGGGTGTTGCTTGCCATGTTTTCGAGCCATGACCTGCCTAATATGGGTACAGGTCCCAGATTCCAAGGGAAACACAGCAGAATCGCTGCTCAGAGCCTTGCGGGTCCTGATCCGCTGCGCTATGTAAGAGCTGACAATTGGATTCCTTTCACGTTGCTGTGTGTCACACGGAGCGCGAAACGCTTTTCGCGTTCCGTTTGCGTTGACAACGGGCAGGGTTTTCCTTTAGTCCACGGGCTCTTTTGGCGAGGTATGTCGTAGAAGTAATTCCGGAGGGATGCCTGAGTGGTTAAAAGGGACGGGCTGTAAACCCGTTGGCTATGCCTACGGTGGTTCGAATCCACCTCCCTCCACCGTATCGCGCCAGACTCAAGCAAGGCGGACGCCAGGCGGGTGATCCGGGGCGAAGCGGGTGTAGCTCAATGGTAGAGCCCCAGCCTTCCAAGCTGGTTACGCGGGTTCGATTCCCGCCACCCGCTCCAAGATGCGACGTAAGGCGAAAGAAGTCGATTTAGGCAATCAATGCACCCGGTGCCGGGTGATGGCAAAGCAGGAGACGGCACGAGATGTCGAAGGAGAAGTTTGAGCGTAGGAAGCCGCATGCGAACATTGGCACGATTGGCCATGTTGACCACGGCAAGACGACGCTGACGGCGGCGATTACGAAGGTTCTCGCGACGACGGGCGGCGCGACATTCACGGACTACGCGTCGATCGACAAGGCTCCTGAGGAGAAGGAGCGTGGTATCACGATCAACACGGCGCACGTGGAGTACGAGACCGAGGGTCGGCACTACGCGCACGTTGATTGCCCTGGCCATGCGGACTACGTGAAGAACATGATCACGGGTGCGGCGCAGATGGACGGGGCGATCCTTGTTGTTAACGCCGCCGATGGCCCGATGCCGCAGACGCGTGAGCACATTCTTCTGGCGCGCCAGGTTGGGGTTCCTGCGATTGTTGTTTACATGAACAAGGTCGACCAGGTTGACGACGAGGAGCTTCTGGAGCTTGTCGAGCTTGAGGTTCGCGAGCTTTTGTCGTCGTACGACTTTCCGGGCGATGAGATCCCTGTTGTGAAGGGTTCGGCTCTTGCGGCGATGGAGGATCGCGATCCTGAGATCGGTGCGAACACGATCCTTGAACTGATGGCCGCGGTCGACAGTTACATCCCGACGCCTGAGCGTGCGATCGACCGTCCTTTCCTGATGCCGATTGAGGACGTGTTCTCGATTTCGGGCCGCGGCACGGTTGTGACGGGCCGTGTTGAGCGTGGCGTGGTCACGACGGGCGACGAGGTTGAGATCGTGGGCATCAAGGACACGACGAAGACGGTGTGCACGGGCGTCGAGATGTTCCGCAAGCTGCTTGACCGTGGTGAGGCGGGCGACAACATTGGTGCTCTGCTTCGTGGCACGAAGCGTGAGGAGGTCGAGCGCGGCCAGGTTCTGGCGCAGCCTGCCACGATCACGCCGCACACGAAGTTCAAGGCCGAGACGTATGTCCTGACGAAGGACGAGGGTGGTCGTCACACGCCGTTCTTCACGAACTATCGTCCGCAGTTCTACTTCCGTACGACGGATGTGACGGGCCACGTGCTGCTGCCGGACGGCGTCGAGATGGTGATGCCGGGCGACAACATCACGATGAACGTCGAACTGATCGCGCCGATCGCGATGGACGAGGGCCTGCGCTTTGCCATCCGCGAAGGCGGACGCACCGTCGGTGCCGGCGTCGTCGCACAAATC